>JBEPXB010000225.1:0-5480 GCA_041642135.1 Halobacteriales archaeon
CCGCGGCGACGGTGGCGTTCATCACCGCCGCTATAATCGCGATCGTGGTGTCCGTGTACATCGTGTTCTACGCACGGGAGGACGTCTGACATGAGCGTCGAGACAGCAACATCACAGTCCGAAGAAGGAGCCGACGACGGACCGGTAGACTCGTGGGCGAGCCGCGCCATCCAGAACCCCGAACGGGTGTACAAGGCGATGTTCTACGTCGTCATGGTGTTCTTCCTGTTCACCACGCTGTTCCCGTTCTACTGGCTGCTGGTGCTGGCGATCACCCCCGAGGACCAGGTCTTCGCGCTGATCCCCACGACGATCGATCCGAGCCCGTTCATCGAGGTGTTCGCCGCCGTCGAGTTCGCCCGGTTCATGTTCAACAGCCTGTTCCTGGCGACGGTGACGACCGTGTTCGTCCTGATCATCGCCAGCCTCGCGGGCTACGTGTTCGGGCGGCTGGAGTTCCCCGGACGGCAGCCGCTTATGCTCCTCGTGCTGGCGATCAGCTACTTCCCGCCGGCGGCGTTCCTGCTGCCGCTGTTCCGGCTGTTCACCGGGAACATCCCCGGGCTCGGGTTCGTGCGGCTGTACAACACGCCGGGCTCGATGATCCTGCCGTTCAGCGCGCTGTTCATGCCGCTGTCGATCTTCATCCTCACCACGTTCTACGGGCAGATCCCCGACGGACTGGAGGACGCCGCCCGCGTGGAGGGGACGACGCGGCTGGGCGCGCTGTTCCGGGTCATCATGCCCCTCTCCGCGCCGGGCGTGGCGACCGCGGGCGTGCTGACGTTCATCGCCGTCTACAACGAGTACTTCTTCTCCTCGTTGATGACGAACGGCGAGGCGTCGACCTGGTCGCCGATCGTCAGGGGCATCCTGCAGCTCCAGCAGGCCGGACAGTTCGAGGTGACCTACGGCATGATGGCCGCGGGCAGCATCATCGCGGTGCTCCCCGTCGCCATCCTCGTCGTGGTCGCCCAGGAGAAGATCGTGAGCGGACTGACCTCGGGCGCACTCAAGGAGTAAGACAATGGCAAGCGTAACACTCAGGGACGTGGTAAAGCGGTACGACGACGTAACGGCGGTCGACAACATGAACCTCGACATCAAGGACGGCGAGTTCGTCTGTCTCGTCGGCCCGTCGGGGTGTGGCAAGTCGACGACGATGGAGACGATCGCCGGGCTGACCATCCCCACCGAGGGGACGGTCCACATCGGCGACCGGGACGTGACGAACCTGCCGCCGAAGGACCGCGGGATCTCGATGGTCTTTCAAAATATCGCGCTGTTCCCGCACATGGACGTCTACGACAACATCTCCTTCGGGCTCCGGCTCCGTGACACTCCGAAGGAGGAGATCGACCGTCGCGTCCAGATGGCCTCGGACATCGTCCAGCTCGAGGGGATGCTCGACCGGATGCCGGACGAGATGTCCGGCGGCCAGCGCCAGCGCGTCGCCATCGCCCGCGCCATCGTCCGCGAGCCGGAGGTGTTCCTCATGGACGAGCCGCTGGCGAACTTAGACGCCAAGCTCCGGGTCCACATGCGGACCGAGCTCCAGCGGCTCCACAAGAACCTGGAGACGACGATCATCTACGTCACCCACGACCAGGCCGAGGCGATGACGATGTCCGACCGGATCGCGGTCATCGATTCGGGCGAGCTCCAGCAGATCGACCCGCCGCTGGTCTGCTACAACGAGCCCGCCAACCTGTTCGTCGCCGGGTTTATCGGCTCGCCGGCGATGAACTTCATCGCGGGCGACATCGTCGCCGACGGGTTCAGCTCCGACCTGGGGAACGTCGAGATCGAGTTCGATCCGGCGAACGCGGGGGTCGACGTCGGCGCCCGCATCACCGCGGGCATCCGCCCGGAGGACGTCTACCCGGCCGAGCAGGCCGGCGAAATCGCCCACCCGACGAAGCCCATCACGGTCCGGACGGACGTGATGGAGCCGATGGGCGACGAGATCTTCGTCTACCTGATCACCGACGAGGACGCCGAGGTCGACATCGAGGACCCGGACGCGGGCGGACAGATCCTGATGAGCGTCGGCCCCGACTCGGATATCCAGGAGGACCAGGAGATGGAGGTCGTCCTCGACCGGACGAAGGTTCACCTCTTCGACTCCGAGAGCGAGGAGGCCCTCGTCCACGGGATCGTCGACATGGGCCCCGACGCCGGCGGTGCGGCGGGTCAGGAGGCCACCGGGGACGACTGAGTGGATACACACATTCCATGATCGACCAGTCGGTCTTCATCGCGGGTTCGCTGCTGTTCGTCTTCTGGGCCTACGGCCTCGTGTCGTTCGTGCTCGACGTGAAGAACAAGTTCCTCCCGGCGGTCCGGCAGTACCGGACGAACCGCAAGGAGGCAAAGGAGGAGGCGAAGCGGCGCGAGGAGCGCGAGGAACGGGAACGGCAGTTACTCTGACCCGCTCGTCTCCCGGCCTCTCCCTGCCCCCGGCCGGTCCGCTCCCGTGACCACGACCCCTGACGAGAGCGACGTGGCCCGGTCGCGGTGGCGTTCTCCGAGAGCGCTGTTCCGGTCCTCGGGCACCACACAGGTTCAAGTACGGGGACGGGACTATCGCCCCCGTGATCTGACCGTCGCCACGGGACGGGTCGCGGGAGCGCGGTGGGTCGTCCCGTGGGAACCGTATCCACCGCCTGCTCGATTATTCGCCCGAGAGGTGGTTCCCGCTAGAGCGGACGGCGATCCGGTCGGCATGGGAGGGTCTCGGAGCACCGTTCCTGTGACGGGCAGCCCTGGCGGGCCTACCAGCCCGTGGCCCGTCGCTCCGGGAAAGAGAACCGCCACCGAGGCGGGTGCGCGACTCAGGCCAGTTCGCGGCCGGTTCGGACGGAGTCCTCGTAGAGGACGCCCCGTTCGGCGTCGAGTGTGACCGGCGACCCGTCGGGGAGGTCCGACTCGTCGGGGAGGTCGGCCCCGCTTATCATCGGGATCCCCAGTTCCCGGGCGACGATGGCGGCGTAGCTCGTCTGTCCGGGCCGGGCGTCGATGATGCCGGCGAGCCTCCGAGGGTTCCCGGAGAACTCCCCCTCGAAGTCCTCCTCGAGCGCGACGAGGGCGCCCTCGGGGAGGTCGGTCAGGTCGCCGTACTCGAGCCGGAACAGCGGGCCGGTGGCAGAGCCCTCGACGACGGGGCGACCGGAGGCGAGTATCTCGGCGGCGACGTGGACCTTCAGCATGTTCGTGGTGTCGACGCCCTCCATCTCGGTCATCATCCCGGCGAGCGCCACGACCGTGTCACCGCTCTCGGCGACGTCGGCCTCGAGGGCAGTCTGGACCGCCTCCTGGATGACGGCCTCCGCGCCACCGGAGGCCATGGGGGCGTACCTCGGGACGACACCCCACGAGAGCCCGAGGCGGCGACGGACGCCGTCGTTCGGCGTCGAGGCGACGACGGGGATCGAGGGCCGGTACTTCGCGGCCTTGAGCGCGGTGTAGCCGGACTCGGTTGCGGCGACGACGGCGCTCGCGCCGATGTCCCGGGCCATGTACCTGGCCGAGCGGGCGAGCGCGTCGGTCTGGGTCTCGCCGGTCGCCGGAACCATCCCCTCGAACACCTCGGTGTACTCCTCGCTGGATTCGACGTCGCGGACGATGCGGTCCATCGTCTCGACGACGTTCACGGGGTCCTCGCCGACGGCCGTCTCTCCCGAGAGCATCACCGCGTCGGTCCCGTCGAGCACCGCGTTGGCGACGTCTGCCGCCTCCGCGCGGGTGGGGCGGCGCTCCCGGACCATCGAGTCGAGCATCTCCGTCGCGGTGATCACCGGCACGCCCGCGTTCACGCACTTGCGGATGATCCGCTTCTGGATGATCGGCACTCGCTCCAGTGGACACTCCACGCCGAGGTCGCCGCGGGCAACCATCACGCCGTAGGCCTCGTCGATGATCTCGTCGAGGTTCTCGACGGCGTCGGCCCGCTCGATCTTGGCGATCACCGGGATGGAGGCGCCGAGCTCCTCGAGGACCTGACTCACCGCGTACACGTCCTCTCCGGTGCGGACGAAGCTCGCGGCGACGAAGTCGACGCCCTTCTCGGCGGCGAGCTCGAGCTCCCGTCGGTCGTTCTCGGTGATCGTCTCCAAGCCGAGGTCGACCCGCGGGACGTTCACGCCCTTGCGGCCCCCGAGCTGCCCGCCCGAATCGACCCGGGCGTACACGGTGTCGCCGTCGATCTCCGTGACGGTGGTCTCGATGCGGCCGTCGTCGAGGAGGACCGTGTCGCCCGGCGAGGCCGCCGCGATGGACGTCGAGAGACCGATCTCCTCGGGCGTCGCGGTATCGCCCTCGACGAACCGGACCGTCGACCCGTCGGCGATCTCGATCGGATCGTCGAGTGGGGCGGTGCGGACCTCGGGACCCTGGAGGTCGAGCATGACGGCGACGGTCTCGCCGGAGGTGGCGTCGACCTGCCGTATCCGGTCGATCAGATCGGCGCGGTGCTCGGTCGTGCCGTGGCTGGCGTTGAGCCGCGCGACCGACATTCCCGCGTCGACCAGCGCGTCGATGGTCTCGGCGTCGTCGGAGGCGGGTCCGAGCGTGCAGACGATCTTCGCGTTGCGTATTCGTCTCGTCGTGTCGCCCCCTGTCGGACCGTGGGCGACGTCCTCCTCCGTCGGCCGAGGGGCGTCGGCGTCGGTCATCCTTCAGAGAACGATGCTCTTGGTCGTGGTGAAGGCTTCGATGGTGTAGCCGATGCCCTCCCGACCGATGCCGGAGTCCTTCACCCCGCCGAACGGGATGTCTCCGAGACCGTGCGAGGGCGCGCCATTTATACGGACGCCGCCGGCCTCAAGCCGGTCGGCGACCCGCATCGCGCGGTCGTAGTCGGCGGTGAACACTGCGGCGTCGAGGCCGAGGTCGCCGCCGTTGGCGATCTCCAGCGCCTCCTCCTCGTCTTCGAACGACGTGACGACCGCGACCGGCCCGAACTGCTCCTCGTGGAGGATGCGGGCGTCGTGGGGGACGTCCGCAAGCAGCGTCGACTCGAAGAACTGGCCGTCGCGCCCGCCGCCGCGGACCAGCGTGGCGCCGCGTTCGACCGCGTCGTCGACGAGCTCCTCGACCCACTCGGCCTGCACCTCGGAGATGAGCGGGCCGAGCGTCGTCTCCTCGTCGAACAGGTCGCCCGGCTGCCAGCTGTCGACCTGCGCCTCCAGCAGGTCGACCACCTCGTCGTGGACCGACTCGTGGGCGAGGACGCGTGAGACGGCCGAGCAGCGCTGGCCGGCGTACTTGAACGACCCCTTCGCACACTGCCCGGCGACGTCCGCGAGGTCGGCGTCCGGGAAGACCACGGCGGGGGCGTTCCCGCCGAGCTCCATGTGGAGGTTCACCATCCCCGACTGCTTGGCGACGTGCTTGCCCGCGCTCGAGGAGCCGGTCATCGCGATGGCGTTGACCCGGTCGTCGCCCGCGAGCAGGTCGCCTATCTCGGAACCGCGTCCCGA
>JBEPXB010000226.1:0-5474 GCA_041642135.1 Halobacteriales archaeon
CGACGACGACGGCGAGCGGATCGCCCGCCCGGACACGACGCTCACGCCCGGACGCCGGTACGTCGTTGCCGTCGAACCCGACGTGGTCGACGAGGTGCTGAACCTGCTTCGGGGGTAACCGGCGCGTATGCGGGTCCGACCGGCCCGATCGTCCGGTCGTCGGGCGGTTGACTGTGAAGTACCTCGGGGGCAAGCCCCGAGGCACTCGCCTTGCTCGGCTGTAGACCCACGGGATCCACCCGGAACAGTCACCAAGTCTTATGACGATAGAATCGTTCTGATCAGAACGAGGTGATCTTATGAGCGGGACCGACGACTCCCCCACTGAGGAGGAGTACGGCGTGGCCGAGGTCAACGATCGGGGTCGATTGACGATCCCGAAGGAGTTACGCGACGACCTCCAGATCGAGGGCGGAACGCAGTTCACGGTCGTTCGGGAGGGTGGCGACATTCGACTCGTCCGTCGCCTCCCCGAGTTACAGACGGTCTCGTCCGGCAGATCCGACGAAGAGTGGGGGGAGGAGGCGTTCCGTGACGCGGGCGAGGCGACGTTCGGGGGACGGTAGATGCGGATCCTGCCCGACATCAACGCCCTCGCGATCCAGTTGGTCGACGATCACCCGGGACACCCCTACATCGCAGAACAGATCGTTCCCGCCCTTCGGGGAGAACATACACTCCTGATGTTCGGGTACCTCCCCCTCCGCGTGCAGTGGGTGCTGGAGGACCTCGCATTCACGACCGTCGAAGCACGCAACGCAGTGACGTCTCTGCTACGGTATCCGATGGAACCGGTCCAGGTGGTGCCGGACACTGTCCTCGACGCCTACGACATAAGTGCGGAGAAGAACCACGACGTCTACGACTGTTTCTACATCGCACTCGCACGGAGTGCGGATGCCGACAGGCTCGTGACGACGGATCGTGACTTCGAGGAACTCTGCGAGGGCGAACCGTTCGAGTACACGAACCCCATCCCCGACGACGTCCTGTCGGAGTTCCGTACCGTGAACGGGTGACGCCCGTCACGGTGAACCGCATCGGTATCGAGCCCCGAGCCACTCGACCTGCTCCGGCCGTGGAGCCCCTTTCGCCCGATCGTACGTCCGGAAAACCGGCGGTCGAGAAGCTGATACCCGGGTCGGTAGACGCGTGACGAGTGGCGTGTTCCGAGGAACGAGGAGAGCGACGAGCTACTCGTCTTCGAGCGCGTCGTAGATCTCGCGATGTTCGTCCCGATCGACCTCGGCGACCCGCAGCACGATCTCTCGACGGATCTCCTCCATCACGTCGTCGAGCGGGGTACGTCCCTCCGATCCTTCGTCCGTCGCCATGTCCCCTCCTTGGCCGCGTTCCCGGTTAATCGTTCGGGTCCGACGATCCGTCTCCCAGCCGGTCGACTCCGTGACGAACGAGATCATATATAAATTCTGATAGTTCTGCTGCAAGATCGATCTCGGTCGTGTTCGTACGGAGGTATTCGAGGACTCGCGTCTCGTCGACGTCCGATTCGTCCGTGCCGAACCGTTTCAGGATCCCCCGGATCTCGTCGTCGTAATCGAACCGGTGACCGTTGAGCAGATAGAACACGACGACCGTGTTGAGCGCGGTGCGTTTGTTCCCGTCGACGAACGGGTGGTTAGCGACGAGGAGTCGCAGCAGATGGAACGCCTTCTCGTGGATCGTCCCCGGGGCCACGTCGAAACTCCCCTCTCGGATGTAGTCGAGGGCGAACTCGACATCGCCCCTGTTCCGGACGCCGGGGCTCGTGTCCGGATACTCCGTCACGATCTCCTCGTGGATCGCGAGGACGTCCTCGACCGACGGATACCAGACCCGGGCGGTCATTCGCCCGGGTTCTCACGTCGGGCAGATATATCACTTCCTCCCCGTGACTTCCGCCCGCTCCTACACGGAACGGGTCATCGAACGCTACAAGCAGCTGCCGGACCTCACACGGTCGTGCGTAACTATTAACGAATTACGCACGACCGTATCACGGGTCGGACTCCGTTCCCGCTCCGCCGACAGGCCGTGCCGAACGACGGGGATGGGTACGGCGGATCGGTAGCGAGTCAGTAGTGGGTGGGTATCCGAGGCACCGGGTCGAGTCGCGGATATAAGGGTACTGCCCGGAAAGCTACGGACCGAAGCGACGTCCGGAGTCGAGCGGGAGGTCGGCGAGAGCCGGATCACCGGTCTGCACCCCCCAGAGCGCGGCGTACCGTCCGCCGAGGTCGAGCAGTTCGTCGTGGGTGCCGCGCTCGACGACGCGACCGTCCTCGAGGACCAGTATCTGATCTGCGTCCCGAACGGTGGAGAGGCGGTGGGCGACGACGAGCGTCGTCCGGCCCTCGGTGAGTCGGGCGAGGCCGCGCTGGATGGCGAGTTCGGTCGCGGTGTCGACCGCACTCGTCGCCTCGTCCAGTACGAGTATCTCGGGGTCCTGGAGCATCGCGCGGGCGATCGAGAGACGCTGTCGCTGTCCGCCGGAGAGCTTCACCCCGCGCTCGCCCACGCGCGTGTCGTAGCCCTCGGGCAGGTCGAGGACGAACTCGTGTGCCTCGGCGGCTTTCGCCGCGGCCTCGATCTCCACGTCGGTCGCGTCGAACGACCCGTAGGCGATGTTCTCTCTCACTGTGCCGTCGAAGAGGAACACGTCCTGTGAGACGTAGCCGATCGCGCCCCGGAGGTCGGCGAGGCGGGCGTCCCGGACGTCGAAGCCTTCGATCCTGACCGACCCCTCCGTCACGTCGTAGAGCCGGAGGAGGAGTTTGGCGACCGTCGATTTCCCGGCACCGGTCTCGCCGACGAGCGCGACCGTCTCGCCCGGTTCGGCGACGAACGACACCCCATCGAGAACGGGCGTCCCCTCGCGGTAGGCGAAGGAGACGTCGTCGAACGCGACGCGTCCGCGGACGTCGAGGGAGCGAGCGTCGGGGCGGTCGGCGACCTTGACCGTGCGGCCGACCAGTCCGAAGACGCGCTCGCCGGAGGCGCGGGCGTTCTCGTAGGAGTTGACGATCCGCCCGACGCCGGCGAGCGGGTCGACGAACCGCTGGGTGAGAAAGAGGAAGGTGACGAACTCGCCCACGAGGAGGTCGCCCGACATGAACGGGGGCGTACCGACGAGCAGCCAGTACCCCCCGAGGACGAACGTGGCGACGAACGAGAGTCCGGCGAGAAGGTCCATCGTCGGGTTGTAAAAGGCGTCCAGACGCACCACGTCGAGCGAGCGCTCGAGGTAGGTATTCGAGGAGTCCTCGACACGGTCGGCCTCGTAGGGCTCGGTGGCGGCAGTCTTGATCACCTCGATGCCCGAGAGGTTGTTCTCCAGCCTGGTGTTGAGCGCGCCGACGGCCTCGCGGAGCGCCCGGTATCTCGTTCTGATCTCCCGGGAGAACCAGAGCGTGAACGCGGCGAGCAGGGGGACGGCGACGAGCGTGACGACCGCGAGTCCAGCGTTGAGCCAGAAGAGCACGCCCGCGATCCCGAGGACGGTGACGACGAGCTGGATGGCTCCCCCCACGGTGGAGTCGAGGAACGAGCGGAGGTTCCGGACGTCGTTATTCAAAATGGACATCACCTGTCCGGTCTGCTTGTCGTCGAAGAACGCCATATCGAGGCGCTGCATCGCGCGGTAGGTCTCGACGCGGACCTCGTGCTGGACGCGATTGGAGAAGAGCGCCATCGAGACGGTCTGGGTCCAGGTGAACGCGACCGCGAGAACGAACGACGCGAGGATCAGTCCCGCCGAGAGCCAGAACTGTCCCGTGGAGGTAGTCGGGAGCCACCCGGCGGGAACGAGCGGCAGGCGGTACGGCGCCGAGCCGTTGAGCAGCGCGTCGATGGTCACGCCGAGGACGAGCGGGGGGACGAGCCCCACGGTCCGGCCGACGAGCGAGGCGAGCAGCCCGAGGACGAACAGCGGCAGGTGCGGTCGGCCGTAGGTGAAGAACAGCGAGACCATGGGGTCGCCAGAGGCCGGTTCGGCGATGGGTTCCTGTGGCACTTACCCGAAGTAAGTGTCCGACGGATATATCGACGTCGCCCCGGCGGACCGGTCGGGAGCGCGCGTGGTACCGATACGGAGCCCCTCGTTTCGGTCCCGACGCGACGCTTCCCGGGAAGTGTCGAACGAGACGGACCCCGTCCGATCCCCCTACAAACATCGACTCACGACCCGAGATCGGTCGAGCGGCGGAATAGCCGTCTCTGTGGTCGTACGGAGCGTTCCAAAACTTCCGAAATCCTCCGGAGGAACACCTGCACTGGACAGTTTGTACCCTCTTCGGAGGGGCATGCCTGGAACGGTACCTGATGGGAGATTCGAAACCGGGTGACGACCCGCTCTATCGGCCGTTCGACCGAGTCAAGGACGGTATTCGAAGTGAAATTAAAGTCCTATTTCGTCCGACCCAATATCGTCAAAACCACCGTACACGAGAGGTTTTTGGAACGGTTACGAGCACCGTTTCATTTGGAATCGGCCCGGACATCGGTCTCTATCGGATACCGCTGAATCGGCCGAGAATCGGGTCCAACGGACCTCTAGAACCGAAATATTGATCCGAGCAGTCAGCCCCGCGCTCCGATTCATATATCTAATCGAAGAGGATAAAATCACCCGACTCAGTCGGTTTTTGGAAAGTTAGTATCTAATTCTATCACGAATATCGGGGACCCAATAGTGGACCACGACATCGGTCATCGGACGGATCGGTCCGTAGCGCCCATCTCCGTGCTGTTCGGCAGTGTTTCGCCGTGTTCGATCCGGGTTCTGCGACAGCCCCAGTTCTGGAGTTCCCGCGGTTACTCGTTCCACAGCTCCGGTGAGTCACGTTTCCTTGCGGGGGAAATTCGGGTTTTGGAACGGCTCTCGCAGGAGGAGAAAGCGCGAATCGGCCGATCGACGCAGCTCCTCGGACAGACTACGGTTGGGACGCACACCGATCCCGAACCGCCGTTTCGACTCGAGTCGGCACGTGCAGAACGGATCGATCGCGACCGACCCAGCAGCGACGGGCACAAGTACCGTCGGCACTGACTCGAACGCCGGTCGAGCAAGGTAATCGAAGCGGAGAGCGGGAACTCGACGACCTGCTGGTCGGGAACGCGTCCGTGATTCATACGGTCGTGCGTAACCATTTTCAGTGGTCTTCGGACGTATCGGCGTTTCGAGACCGATGAGACGAGATTCGGACCCGTGAAGTGGAACTACTTACGCACGACCGCATCAGTCCCCGAGGAGCCCCCGTATCTGGATCCAGTTGTTCGACCAGAGCTGGTAGGCCGTCGAGAGCGCGATCACTACCAGAAAGAAACTCGCGATGATCACCGAGTAGTTCCCCGGGATCAAGAGCACGTCCAGCTGGTCGGCGATGACCGCCACGAGGCTGAGTACGCTCAGCGTCCGGTAGTAGGTACTCCAGGTGATCCCGTACGGCGTGAGTACCTCCATGTAGAGGTCGACC
>JBEPXB010000227.1:0-5449 GCA_041642135.1 Halobacteriales archaeon
TGGTGCTCGGCGGTGTCGTGGTCCTCGTGGGGCTCGTCCTGCTCGCGCGGACGACCGGGCTCTACGACACGGGCCCGCTCCTCCGGTACGTGCCGTCGCTGTTCGTCCTCGTCGGACTGTACGCGCTGGTCGCGAGCGGCTTCCGCAACGTGACCGGGCCAGTCCTAGTCGTCATCGTGGCCGGGACGTGGCAACTCGTCGCGCTCGACGTCCTCCGGGGCTCGACCGTGCTCGACCTCTGGCCGGTCCTCCTGATCCTGCTCGGGCTCTCCATCGCACTCGGGCAGGTCCGACCGCGCCCGGCGGGGACCGAGGGCGACTACCTGAACGAGTTCGCCCTGTTCGGCGGCGTCGAGCGGCGCGCCACCTCGCCGGCGTTCCGGAAGGCCGACCTGATGGCCCTGTTCGGCGGGACGACCCTGGATCTCAGGGAGGTCGAGCGGTCGCCGGGGAGCGAGCCGATACGGGTGAACGCCACCGTACTCTTCGGCGGGGCGGCGGTCGTCGCCCCGCGGGAGTGGAACGTCCGGCTCGACGCGCTCCCGGTCTTCGGGGCCGTGGAGGACTCGCGGCTCCGGGCCGACGGCGGGAGACACGACGAGGTGGACCTCGTCGTGAGCGGGTTCGTCGCCTTCGGCGGCATCGAGGTGAAGGACTGACCACGGACCATCGCGACCTTTTTATCGGACCGACCACTCCCTCGTAGTGTGACCCGACGGCTCGCGTTTCCCCGCGGTATGCGCATGCGGTAGAGCCGTCGCCGTCGGCGGACCGTTCCTCCCGAGGTGTCCACGCTCGGTCGGGGGCGCCCGTGCCCCGCGTTCGAGACGCTTCGTGCCTCGCAGCCCTCATACGGCCGCTCCGGAGCGCGAAACCGACGCGCCCGTCCTCGCACCGTCAACGACCGGATATCGGCGGGTTTTACGCCCGTCACACGAGAGACACACCAACATGAGCCACGACGAGTTCCCGACCGACCGCCCGGCGGTGGTGACCTGCGGGCTGCCGTACGCGAACGGCGACCTGCACGTCGGCCACCTCCGGGGGTACGTCGGGGCGGACGTGCTGAATCGCGCCCTGCGGAAACTGGGACAGAACACCGCCTACGTCTGCGGATCCGACATGCACGGGACGCCCATCGCGGTCAACGCCGCGAAGGAGGGCGTCTCGCCCGAGGCGTTCGCGATGGGCTGGCACGAGCAGTACGAGGAGACGTTCCCGAAGTTCGACGTCGACTTCGACAACTACGGCCACACCCACGACGAGACGAACGTCGAGACGACGAGGGAGATCGTCCTGACCCTCGAACGGGAGGGGTACATCTACGAGAAGGAGATCATGGTCGGCTACGACCCCGAGGCCGACCAGTACCTCCCGGACCGGTTCGTCGAGGGGACATGCCCCTACTGCGGGGAGAAGGCCCGCGGCGACGAGTGCGACGAGGGCTGCGGTCGCCACCTCGAGCCCGGCGAAGTCGAGGACCCCGTCTCGGTAGTGACGGGCAACCCCGCGGAGTATCGCGAGCGAGTTCACAAGTTCTTCCGCGTCTCCGAACTTCAGGAGTACCTCCAGGGGTTCATCGACCGGCTCGAGGGCACCTCTAACGCCCGGAACCAGCCCCGCGAGTGGATCGAGGGCGAACTCCGGGACTGGTGTATCACCCGCGACATGGACTGGGGGATCGACTACCCGGGCGAGGGAAGCGACGACCTCGTGCTCTACGTCTGGGTCGACGCGCCCATCGAGTACATCTCCAGTACGAAGCAGTACTCCGAACGGGTCGGTGCCGACGAGTACGACTGGGAGGAGGTCTGGAAGCCGGACGAGGCGGACGGGTCGGGCGGCGAGGTCGTCCACGTCATCGGCCGGGATATCATCCAGCACCACACGGTGTTCTGGCCGGCGATGCTCCACGCGGCGGGCTACACCGAGCCCCGGGCCGTCGCGGCGACGGGGTTCATCACTATCAACGGGAAGGGGCTCTCGACCTCCCGGAACCGTGCGGTGTGGGCGGAGGAGTACCTCGACGAGGGGTTCCACCCCGACCTGCTGCGGTTCTACCTCGCGACGAACGGCGGCCTCCAGCAGGACGTCGACTTCTCCTGGGCGAAGTTCCAGGAGCGGGTGAACAACGAACTGGTGGGGACCCTCGGGAACTTCCTCTACCGGTCGACGCTGTTCGCCCAGCGGAACTACGGCGGGACGCCCGAGACAGAGGTCTCCGAGGAAGTGGAGGAGCGCATCGAGGCGGCCATCGACGAGTTCGGCGCGGCGGTCAACGACTACTCCATCCGCGAGGTGGGCGAGTCCGCGGTCCGCCTCGCAAGGTTCGGCAACGAGTACATCCAGCGCGAGGAGCCGTGGAACCTCGTCGACGAGGAGCCCGAGCGGGCGGCGGGGGTCATCCGCGACTGCGTCCAGCTGGCCAAGGCCGTCACCGTCCTGTTCGAGCCCATCGCCCCGGGGACAGCCCGGGAGCTGTGGACCGTCTTCGGCGGCGACGAGACGCCCGTCGAGGAGGTGACCCTCGATGCCGCGCTGGAGCCGCCCGCCGCCGAGTTCGACCAGCCCACGGAGCCGTTCGAGAAGGTCGCCGACGAGCGCGTCGAGGAGCTGAACGAGAAGCTCGCCGAACGCATCGAGGCGGCCGCCGCCGACGCGGACGAGGAGGGGAAGGACGACGAGGCGGAGGAAAGCGAAAACGACGAGACGGGGGGGGACGAAGCGGGCGACGTGACCGCCGATCTCGAACCCGTCGCCGACGAGCGGATCAGCTTCGAGGACTTCCAGGACCTGGACATCCGGGTAGGCCGTATCGAGTCCGCCGAACCCATCGAGGGTGCGGACGAACTCGTGAAGCTCGTGGTCGACATCGGCGTCGAGACCCGCCAGATCGTCGCCGGCATCAAACAGCTCCACGACGTCGAGTCGCTCCCCGGGACGAAGATAATCGTCGTCGCCAACCTCGAGAAGGCGGAACTGTTCGGCGTCGAGTCGAACGGGATGCTTCTCGCGGCGGGCGAGCAGGCCGACCTCCTGACGACCGTCGGGGACGCACAGCCGGGCGAGCGGGTGCGGTAGCCCGTTCGGATCTACGACCTCTCGGCTACCCGGCGTCGTCCGCGCCCCGGACGAGGATCACCCGCAGGTCCATGACGTTCGTCCCGGTCGGACCGGTGTAGACCGCATCGTCCAGCGCCCGGAGCGCGGTGGACGAGTCGTGTTCCCGGAGCGCCCGGTGGAGGTCGACGCCCAGTCGTTCCGCACGTTCGACCGTCCCGGCGTCGACGAGACCGCCGGCGAGGTCGGTCGGGCCGTCGGTCCCGTCCGTGCCGACCGCGACGGCGGCCACGCCGTCGATCCCGTCAAGTGCGAGCGCAGCACCGAGCGCGAACTCCTGGTTCGGACCGCCCTCGCCGGCGTCCTCGTCGACGGTAACGGTGGTCTCTCCACCGGAAACGAGGGCACACGGCGGCTCGGCAGGACGGCCGCGCGCGGCCACCTCCTTCGCGATCCCCGCGAGACAGGTCCCGGCCTCGCGGCTCTCGCCCTCGATCACCGTCGAGAGGAGCATCGGCTCGACGCCGCGGTCGCGTGCGGCCGCACACGCCGCCTCGCAGGCGTCCCCGGCGTCCGCGAGGACGACCGCCTGCGTCTCGAGGGCCTCGAACGCCTCCGCCGTCGGCGTCTCGTTCGCCGGGTGACTACGGTTCCCCTCGAGATGCCCCCTGACCGAACCGGGGACCCGCTCCCACAGATCGTGTTTCTCCAGCGCCCGTATCGCGTCGTCGAACGTCGTGGGATCCGGGACGGTCGGCCCCCACGGCTCGCCCGCGACCTCGTCGACGATCACGAGCGTCACCGTCGTCGCCGGGTGGATCGCCTCGGCGAGGCGCCCGCCCTTGACCCGCGAGAGGTGCTTTCGGACCGCGTTGACGTCCTCGATCGGCGCCCCGGCCTCGAGGAGCAGCCGCGTGGTCTCGGCCAGTTCGTCGAGGGTGATCCCCTTGACCGGGAGCGCGAGGAGTGCGGAGGCACCGCCGGTGATACACGCCAGGACCAGGTCGTTCTCGTCGGCCCCGCGGGCGAGTTCCATCGCCCGCCGTACGGCCCGGTGGCCGGCCTCGTCGGGGACCGGGTGGCCGGCCTCGTGGACCTCGACGCCGTCGGGGACTCCGGAGTCCTCCCCTCCGTCGACACGGCCCGTCCCGTCCCCGTGTCCGTGCTTCTCGACGACGAGCCCGCGGGAGATCCGGTCCCCGAGGGTGTCGGCCACGGCACGGACGAGCGCGAGCGAGCCCTTCCCGGCGCCGACGACGAGCACCTCCTCCACGGCGTCGAGGTCGTACGACCGGCCGTCGACGTGCAGGGTCCCATCGCGGCAGGTCACCCGTCCGGAGACGAGCCGGTCGGGGTGGACGGCCGAGAGCGCCTCGTCGACGACATCGGCCAGGAACTCCCGCGCCTCCCCGTCCCCGTGCGAACACAGCTCCTCGCGGTTCCCGATCGCTCCCATCAACGATCCGGCGGCCAGTCGGCGAGCGACCCCTCACTTCCCAGTCGGTCCTCGATCTCGAGAAGCCGGTTGTACTGCTCGGTCCGTTCGCCCCGGGTCACGCCGGTCTTGATCTGCCCGGCGTCGAGCCCGACGGCCACGTCCGCGAGCCACGTGTCGGGAGTCTGTCCCGAGCGCTCGGACACCTGCACGGCGTAGCCGCTCTCGCGGGCGGTCGCTGCGGCGTCGAACGCCCCGGTGACCGTCCCGACCTGGTTGATCTTGAACAGGAGCGCGTTCGCGGCACCGGTCTCGACCCCCCGCTCGACCCGGTCGGCGTTCGTCACGAACAGGTCGTCGCCGACGACCTGACAGTCGAGGCGGCGGGTCAGCTCCGCTGTGCTCTCGAAATCCGACTCGTCGAGTGGGTCCTCGATCGACTCGAGGGGGTAGGTCGATGTCAGGTCCGCGTAGACGTCGACCATCTCACCCGCCGTGTGTTCCTCGCCCGTGAAGGTGTACGTTCCCGAATCCGTGTCGTAGAAGTGCGTCGCGGCTGCGTCGATGGCGACGACGAACTCGTCCGCGTAACCACACTCCTCGACGGCGGCGAGCATCTCGTCGAACGCCTCCCGCGGGTCGGTCATCCCCGGCGGGGTGTACCCTCCCTCGACGCCGACGTTCCGGGAGGAACGGCCGTACGCCCCCTCCAGCCTGTCGCCGAGTTCGTAGTAGACCTCTGCACCCATCCGGATCGCCTCGGCGAACGACTCCGCGTTCACTGGTATCAGCTGGTGTTCCTGGAAGTCGAGTTCGGTCGCGGCGAGTTCACCCCCCTCGATCACGTCGAGGAGGGGAAGCGGGAGCGTCTCGCCGTCCCGGTCGGCGGCGTCGGCGACCCGGTCGTAGAGGGGGACGCCGAGCCCGTTCGCGGCGGCCTTCAGGACGGCGAGG
>JBEPXB010000228.1:0-5414 GCA_041642135.1 Halobacteriales archaeon
GTGCCCCGTCGTGGGTGATGTCGATCGTCGCCGACTTGTCGGTCGCGTCGGTCGGCGCGAACGTGACCGTGATCGTCTCGGCGTCGCCCGGGTCGACCTCGAGCCCCGCGTCGGGGTCGAAGTCGGTGGCGAACTCGCCGACGACGGTGTCGCCACCGAGGTTGTCGACCTCGACGTTCGAGACGGTCACCGGAACGTCGGCCCCGACGTTCTCGACGCGGATATCCCACGTCCGGCTGGCGCCCGTGACAACGCTCCCGAAATCGTGCTCCTCGGCGACGACTCCGACCTCGCTACGACGGCCGAACGCGCCGAGCGCGCTGCTCGCCGTCTCCGTCTCCGCGGTGACCCGACCGACGAAACAGCGGGTCCCGCCGTTCTGGAAGAAGCCGTCGACGGCGTACGCGAGGTGCGTCCCGGCCAGCCGGCCGCCGTCGCCGTAGAGTTCGTAACCGCCGAAGGCGCGTCGGTAGTCGGCGAAGCTCGAGAGGAACTGCGGCGTCGTCGGTCCGCGCTCGGTCTCCCCGAGGAAGCCCGCCGTGCTGGTGCTCACACCCTGGATCGGAACGGCACCGGTGTCCTGCTCCTCGATGTACACGCCGGGGGAGAGATACTCGGGCATCTACCGCCCCCTTCCCTTGCGGGTCATACCGCCGAGAACGCTTCCCTAGGATAAATAATTATATGAAAAATACTACATTGCTGCAATGTACTTGTTCCTCGATATTTTCTCGGATGCGGGTCGGCATCCGGATCGCGAGGCGGAGGTACCGTCGGTGGATCCCGGGCGCGGCCGCACCCCCGTGCCCGGGGTTCCCCCTATCGCGACCGGGTCTCCTCGACCGCGAGCGTCGCCCCGTCCAGGGCCAGGACCGCGGTCGTGACCCGGTCGGCACGGACCTCGAGCCGGGTCGATCCCGTCCCTGCGTCGTCGTGCGAGACGGTGACCTGTGGGTCCTCCCCGGCGACCCTGACGAACGCAGTGCCCCCGTCGTCGACGACCTCCCAGCCCGGCTGGTCGGCCACGTAGAGGACGAACTCGCCCGTCCGGGTGGTTTCCGTCTCGACCGCCGTTCCGGTGACCGTCACGTCCGCCCCGGCGACCGGGACGCCGCTGGCGTCCCGAACCAAGCCGTAGACGAGCGTGGTCCCGGGCGGGAACGCGTACGCCGGCGCCGGGGTCAGGCGGACCTCCGCGACGGGTGGGTCGGCGGCGAGCGTCCCCGGGTCGACCGGCACCCGGTCGTCGAGGAACCGGCCCCGGCCGTCGACGACGAGGGTCGGGGGCGTCGGCGGACGCTCGCGGAAGACGGCGTACCCGCCCGTGGCGACCGTGGGCGTCGCCTCGAAGTCCGCCATCGTGACGCGCGGCTGGCCGGACGGCGGTCCGGTCGGGGCCCGGCCGGTGAACGCGTCGACGAACCGCACCGCCAGCGCGAGCGTCGCCTCCAGCCGTGCGGAGACGTACTCGTCCTCCCCTCCAGCGCCGCTCACGGCTCTTCCTCCGTCTCCGACGTCTCCGGTCGGCGGTGTTCGGTCACCAGGGTCCGCTCGACGGTGCGGGACACCGGCGCCGCCAGCTCGGACTCGATCTCGACCGGGCTGACCAGAAACGACACCGACGGGCGGTACGGGCGCTCGGGGAACGTACTCCAGATGCTCAGGACGTCCTCGGCGGACTCGGGGTAGACGGAGATACGGACGGCGTCCTCCTCGCCCAGCGACCCGAGGAGGTCGGCCCCGCGGAGGACCGCGTTGTCGCGGAGCACCTGGAGCGCCCGACCGAGCACGCGGTGCTGGGACGCCGTCTCGAGGGACTCGCTCCCGGCGGCCGTGTCGGCCGGGAACGCCGTCAGGAGGTAGTAGAGGTCGAGCGCGAGTGGAGCCTCGCCCAGCGTCGCGGGGTCGGGCGGTCCCACCGTCGGCTGGACCTCGCGTCGGTCCGCGTTCCGCATCTGCGGGTTCTCCTCGACCCGGTAGAGGAACACGGTCAGCACGACCGGGTCGCCGTCTGCGACGTCCCGAGGGGAGCCCAGCACGATCCGCTCTTCCCCGGTTCCGAGGTCGAGATCGAGGACTCCCAACCGGTCCCGCAGGAGTTCGACGAGGCTGAGCCCGACGTCCGCGATGGCGGTGTAGCCGGCCACCGGTCACCACCCCCCAGGTCCGTCCGGTCGCCGGCACCGCCGGGCTCCCGTCCGGCCCCTCGCCGCCCGGTACACCGACGGTCCACGAGGCGCTGTCGACATTGGTTCTCCCCAGCAGTTGTTCGCTAGATAACAAAAACTTGTCTGCGCCGATGTCGACCGGGAATCGAACGAACGGGACGGGACGGATCGACACGAGAACCGGACGACTGCAGCCCTGCCCCCGGGCCGTGACCGTCGTGTTCTCGTCGAGGAAAAGGTTAATATTACTGAAACTATATAGGATGGAGAAAGACCGTGAGAACCGAACGCGTGGCCACATCCGGTGCGAGCGAGGAGCCGTCGGGAGTCCGTCGGCGGTGTCGGGACGCGGTTACAGCGGTCGGAGGTGACCGCTCGTGCCGAGCGTGACCGACACGCCCCCGGAAGCGGTGCGCGAGGACCTCGACCTGCTCGAGGCGGCGCTCGACGACGAGGAGAGCCTGCCCCCCCGGGTGCTCGACCGGACACTCCTGATCGGAACGTGGAACCTCCGGCACTTCGGCGGGCTCACCGAGAAGTGGGAGTCCGGCGAGGAAGACAGCCCCAAGCGGGACCTCCAGTCGATACTGACGATCGCCGAGATCATCCGGCGGTTCGACGTGGTCGCCCTGCAGGAGGTCCGCGGGGACCTGAAGGCGCTCCGGCACACGATGAAGGCCCTCGGACGGGACTGGGGGCTGGTGCTCTCGGACGTCACCCGCGGTGACCCGGGCAACGACGAACGGCTGGGCTTTCTCTTCGACCGGCGGACGGTCCGGATGTCCGGGCTCGCCGGCGAACTGGTCGTCCCCGCGGAGCAGTTCGAACGGATCGGCGAGGACGCCCTCCAGCGGCAGTTCGCCCGGACGCCGTATGCCGTGGCGTTCCAGTGCGGCGGCGAGACGTTCATCCTCGTCACGCTGCACGTGCTCTGGGGCGACTCGGCGGCCGAGCGGACGCCCGAACTGAAGGCCATCGCCGAGTGGCTCGACGGCTGGGCCCGGGACGTGAACGCCTGGGACCACAACCTGATCGCGCTGGGGGACTTCAACATCGACCGCGCCGGCGGCGAGCGCTACGAGGCGTTCACCTCCACCGGCCTGACGGTCCCCGACGACCTCCACGACGTGCCGCGGACGCTCTGGAGCGATCCCGACGAACCCCACCTGGACAAGTTCTACGACCAGATCGCGTGGTTCACCGCCGACGGCGACCGGCCGGCGCTCTCGCTCGACTACCGCGAGGCCGGCTACTTCGACTTCCAGGACGTCGCGCTCCCCCGCCGGGACCTGAGCCGGAACTCGCTCTCCTGGCGGATCTCGGACCACTACCCGCTCTGGGCGGCGTTCGACCTCGGGTGAGTGTCGGGTCGGCCCGGACGGTCGGCCCTCTGACGGACGCGACGTGCCTCTAGGCGGACGACCGGCCCTCAGACGACTTGTCCTCGACCGGGGTCACCGGTCGCCGAACGGGGTCACCGACCCTCGAACGTCGGCTCCCCCTCGTCCTCGAGGAACGCCCGCACCGCGGCCTCGTGGTCCGCCGACCGCCGGAGCCGGCGGTCGAGCCGTCTCTCGTAGAGGCGGGCGCCGTCGTCGGCCTCGCCGAACGCCGCGAGGTCGAGCGTCGCCCGGACCGCGAGCGGCGGCTGGGCGACGACCGTCTCGACGAACGACTCCACCCGGTCGTCGAGTTCCACGGCGGGACAGCGTCCGGTGAGCAGGCCGTCTGTATCGGCCCGCTCGGCGTCGAACCGCTCGCCGGTCACCGCGAGCTCCCGTGCCCGGGCGGGACCGACTGTGGCCGCGAGCTTCCGGATGCCGCCGCCGCTGGCGAGGATCCCCAGTCCGACCTCGGGGAGGCCGAACTCGCTGCGGTCGCTCGCGAACCGGAAGTCACAGTCCAGCGCGATGACGAGCCCGCCGCCGAGACAGTAACCGTCGACCTTCGCGATCACCGGGGCCTCGAAGCCGCTCGCGGCCTCGTAGACGTCGAACGGGACCGTCCGTCCCTCGGCGAACTCGTTCACGTCGGCGCCGGCGGAGAACGCCCGGCCGGCACCGCTCACGACCACCGCTCTGACTGCCACACCGGCCGTCTCGTCGTCCAGTTCGGCGAACGCCTCGAACGCCTCGACGAACTCCGCACAGAGCGGCGTGGAGAGCGCGTTCAGGGCGTCGGGACGGTCGAGGGTGACGCGGCCGACGCCGGTATCCTCGTCGAACTCCCAGTCGAGGGTCTCGAACTCGCGGGCGGACATGGACGGTCGACGACGACGGCCGGTATAATCGTTCGGCACCCGTCCCGTGCGACCTCGGGTGTCCGGGTGCGCCCCGTCGTCGGAGACTCAGAACTGCTCGTGGTCCTCGCGAATGGAGTCGAGGGACTCGCCCGCGGCGACTCGATCTGAGAGATCCGACTCGGAGTCGAGGAGGTCGGTGGCGGTCTCGGCGACACGTTCCTCGTGTTCTACGGGGACGGCGACGACACCGGTCGCGTCGGCGAGGACGGCGTCGCCGGGCCGGACGCGGACGCCGTCGACCGTGACCGCCTCGTCGGTCGCGGCGACCCGGACCCGGCGCTGTCCCGACCGGGGGGTGGGCTGGCGGCCGAACACGGGGAACGACCCCTCGCGGACCTTCGGGACGTCCCGGAACCCGCCGTCGATCACGACCCCCTCGACGCCGGCGTTCTCGGCGAGCTTCGAGGCCTGCCCGCCCCAGCAGGAGACGTCGGGACTCACACCGCGGATCACGAGCACCTCGCCGGCCGCGAGCGCCTCGAGCATGGCGAGCGGGAAGTTCGTCGTCCCCTCGTCCCGGGTGCGCTCGAACCGGAGCGGGCGAGCGCGGCCGACCGCGCGGTGGTCGGGCGCCGCCGGCGGGATGCCGGTTATCACGCCGTCGAGTCCGTGTTCGTCCATCGCGTCCGAGACGAGGCTGGTGTCGCACTCGGCGAAGACCGAGGGTGGGTCGGCATTGGTGTCCATGCGTTCCGGTCCGACGGAGGGAGCCTAAACCCTTCAGGTCGGACCGATGTGAGCCACGGCAGTCGTTGGAACCAGTAGAATAAAACACATATTTTATAAAGTAGTTATTAATTCTGTTAAGACGGCTCTGCTGTATACGGGGGGCGTATCTGGCACCGAGTTCCACTGCGTATCCCGGCAGATGGAGTGCCACTGGAAACAGGACTCGTCGATCGTAGATCCGGTGACAAGCGATGTCGGATCAGACCGTTACGAAA
>JBEPXB010000229.1:0-5412 GCA_041642135.1 Halobacteriales archaeon
GCCTCGACGGCCTCGCGGACCTCGCGGGTCTGTTCCTCGAGCCCGCCGATGTCGGCGTACTCGACGCTCGGGTCCTCCTCGACCTGCATCGCCTGGGCCCGGGCGTCGGTCTCGGTGTCGAGGAGGGTCTGGACGGCGAAGGAGTCGTTGATGGCGACGCGGTCGCCGGCCTCGAGCCGGTCTGAGAGGCGCGGCGAGACGTCGGTGAGCACCTCCTGGTTGTTGCCGTGCTGTTTGAGCACGACCTCGTCCTCCTCGTCGGCGACCTCCTCGACCGTGGCGAGGTAGAGCGAGGAGGTCTTGAGCGCCTCGTTCTCGCGCTGGAGCCGGTCGACCTCCTCGCGGAGGTCGCCCCGGCGGTCACGAGCGGCGTCCAACTGGTCTGCGAGCTCGTCGTGGACCTGAACGATGTCCCCGAAGTGCTCTCGTAGGGCGGCCAGCCGCTCGTCCTCGTCCATCTCCGGGTCGAGGTCGAGGGTGGGCCTGTCTGGAAGCGACGGACTACGCGACATCTGGTCGTCGTAGTTAAACGCGCCACCTTAGAAGTGCTTTTGGGTTGCCGCACTATCGAGCCCCCGGTGGCGGGATCGGGGCGACGCGATCCCGGTACTGGAGCAGCCGTCCGCTCCGTCCCGATCCGGTCGACCGCGCTGAGATCCAGGTGTACGAGGCACTCGGCTTCGAGCGCCTGGAGACCTACCCCCAGGCCACGAACGGCGGGGTCCACGAGTCCCTCCGGATGGGTCGCGAGGCGTAGCCCCTCCCCCGGAGTCAGTAAACCGTGCCACGCTCCTCGACACCGCTGGTAGCTTTTATACCCCGGAGCCCGGTCGTCGGGTATGGGGATCGGGACTTCGGTGCAGTTGACCGCACGGGACGTGGGGATGTGGCTCTCGGGAGCCTCCATCGCGACCGCGCTATCGCTCGGCGAGCACGCGTTCGACCTCTCGGCGACCATCGCCGCGCTACTCCCGTAGTCAGCGCGTAGTCAGCGCATAGTCCGCGGATCGTTCGCACGACGGGGTCGGAAGAGCCCGCTCGAACCGACCCGGAAGCGACTGCTCCGTCGGACCAGCACCACTTCGCCAGCGCCGCGCTCACGGCTTTCCGAGCGCTGCCCGGTAGTGGACGCCCTCGTCGCCGTACCGGACGTCCGCGACCGTCCACCGGGTGCCGACGCACGCCTCGCGGAGCCGGTCGGGGCCGAACAGCCGGAAGTGGAGTGTCGGTCCCACGCCGCCCTCGTACTCGAAGTGCATCACGCGGTGGGCGAGCCCCGGTGTCGGGTCCTCGCGGAACCCGAGCATGTCACTCGCGCCCTCGCACCCCGGATCGTAGCAGTCCAGCACCGCCCGGCCGTCGGGGTCGGTGACGTGCGCGAGGTCGGAGAGGAACTCCCGGAGGCCGTCCATCGACCCCGCGAGTCCCACCTGCGTGCCGATCGCGAACGCCGACCGGAATCGGTCGCGGTCGAACCCCTGGGAGAGGTCGAACATGTCCCCCCGGCGGGCGTCGGCGACCCCGCGATCGCGCATGGTCGTCACGAGATGCTCGCTCGGCTCGATGGCCACGGTCTCGGTCCGCTCCTGGAGGTACAGGGCGTGCCGGCCCGCGCCCGCCCCCATGTCGAGCGCGGGTCCGTCGAGGTCGAGTCGGTCGAGGAGCCACCGGTGTTCCGGCCGCCCGTCCGGGTCGAACGCCGAGAAGTAGAACGCCTCGATCGGGTGCTCACGGCGGTAGCCGTCCCCACACTGGTAGAGGGGTGTGTCCTGCTCGTCGCGACAGAACTCCAGTATCGCGCGACCGAACGGGTCCGGTACCGAGTCGGATGCCGGGTCGGTCTCCTCGGCCATATCCGGGGCGTATCGACGGGGAGGTGAAAGCGTTCGTGAGGGTCGGTACCGATTAGCGCGTGGTGTGGATCGTTCGACGACAGCACGCGAGGGGAGAACCGGTGGGAACGGAAACGGAGGAGGCGAGACGAGGCGACGAAAGGGGGATCGGGCTCGGATGCTCATACGGACGGTTGTAACGATTTACCGGTGAGTGCCCGGACGGGGTCGGCGTTCACCGGTAAAAGACTACAACCGTCCGTATCAGTCGATGATGACGCTCTCGTGGCCGGGTTCGCGCCGGCGGACGGCGCCGACGACGAGGTAGACGAACGGGGTGTCGACCACGGCGATCAGCAGTTTGAGGGCGTACTGGCCGACCATCAGTCCGAGCACGGCGGCCACGGGGAGCCGCGGGCCGATACCGAGGAACCGGGGGAGGAGGTAGAACGCGATGCCGACGAAGAGCACGGTATCGATGGCCTGGCTGGTCGCGGTGGAGCCGACGTTCCGCAGCCAGAGGTACTCCCCGTCGAACGCCTCCTTCAGCCGGTGGAAGACGACGACGTCCCAGTTCTGGCTGACGAGGTAGGCGACGAGCGACCCGGCGACGATGTTGCCCGACGCGCCGAGGACGGTCGCGAACTGGTCGGGGGGAACGCTGTTCGGGGCCGCCGGCGCGGCGATGGTCGAGGCGACGAGCGCCAGCAGGACGAAGTTCATGAAGAAGGCGACGTTGACGACGACCTGCGCGGCGCGCTTGCCGTAGAGTTCGGCGTAGCAGTCCGAGGCGAAGAAGGTGAGCGCGTAGGCGAGCGCCGCTCCCGGCAGGAGCAGGCTCCGACCCGTGAACGGCAGCGCCACGGGAGAGGGGAACTGGAGGACCTTCGCGGCGGTCACCTGCGCGGTGACGAGCGCGGTGACGAACAGCGCCGCGAGTACCGTCGCGCCGACCGGCGGGACCTCCCGCCGGTTCATTCCTGCTCCTCTCCCTCGCGGAGGCGGCCGTGGCGGGCGTCGATGTCGTCGAGCAGGTCGAGCGTCTTCCGTATCGACGACCGGACGGCGTCGCTCCGGTTGACGAACTTGCCGTCGTCGCCGACGTGCTCGTCGAGGTCGTCGAGGAGTTCCTGTGGGATCTCCACGCTTATCTTGGGCATACCCGGGTATGCACGAGGTGTGATTAAATACGATACGACTCGCGACCGGGCATCGTGGCTCGCCGGCCGCTTCTGGAGTGACGTGGTACTCGGGGCCGGCGACGCCGGCTCCCGGCTCCGTCGCTCGGTGCGCCCGTCCGTATCAGGTCGACTCGACCTCGGTCACGTCGTCCGACCTGCAGTCGGGACACTCGAACCAGAAGGATCCCTCCTCGGTGCCGGAACGGAACCGCTCGCCGCACTCCTGGCACTCGTACTGTGCCTTCTGTTCCTCGAGGCCGACCTTCCGCTTGACCGTATCGATGACTGACATGGGTCGCGTCGGGACGTTGTGGCGACGTCCGATTATTACCTCGGCCAGCGTCTCAGGCCGTGAAGTCGGCGTTCGCGGGCGACGAAACGCACGCGCCGGTTCGGGGATGGACTCCCCGATTCGACGGCTCGACGGGTCGGTCCGCGGGTCGTCTGCACGGTTTCAGACCGCGAAGTTCGACGGACCGGGCCGCACCGCCAGTGTGGACGGCCCGGCCGTCGCACCGGAACCTGCCGGGAACGCCGTGATCACCCGTCTCAGCGAACGTCCCCCTCGTACCGGTCCGGTTCCCCCTCGCCCTCGAAGCGGACGGTGCCGGCACCGGCGTAGTCGACCGTCAGGGTCCAGTCCGACCCTTCGAGGTCGTCGGTCTCGATCACCTCCCGCTCCGGGAGCGGGCCGCCCCGGGAGCTACCGCTGGAGGCCAGCGGGACGCCGCCGCGGGGGAAGGTGGTCAGGCGGTAGGTCACGTCGGTCCGACCGTCGGCGTTCCAGAGCAGGAGCCGTTCCTCCTCGGTGTGGTCCAGCCGTTCGACGCCGACGTCACAGAGCGTCTCGACGATAGCCCGGGCCTGCTCGCCGGAGAGCACCTCCGCGAAGTCCGCGAGCCAGTCGAGCCCCTCGGTCTCGTCGGCGAGGAACGCGGCCGCGTTCGAGTCGAGCGGCGACTTCACGCGCACCGGGAGTTCGAGGTGGCGCAGGAGGCCCCGGAACCGTTCCAGGCGCCGGTCGGCGCTTCCGCCGGCCCCGGAGCCGTCGTCCGTATCGTCCTCCCGGGGGTCGGCGAGCAGCGAGTCGGCGTCGGTCGAGACGGTCACCGTGACGGCCTCGTCGGTCGGCCGGGATCCGAGGTCGACGACCACGTCCCCGGTCTCCGCGCGGTAGTCGTGGTCGGTCACCGTCCAGCCGACGTCGACGGTCACGTCCTCGCGGAGCCCCCGGAAGCACAGTTCGAGGTCCCTCGCGTCGGGGACGTGGGTCGTATCACCCTCCGCGGCCTCGACGGTGAACGCCAGACGGTCCCCCTCCCACCGCTGTGTGAGTTCGGTCGTGGCGTACGCGCCCTCGCGGTACGCCTCGGAGACGCCGTCGTCCTCGTAGAGGTCGAACGCGCCGTCCGCACCGGCGAAGGCGACGAGCCGGAGCGTCTCGGGTGCCTCGACGTCGCCGAACGCCGGGTCGGCGTCCAGCGGGACGACCGCGCCGGCCCGCGCGTAGAGCGGGACGTCCGAGAGATCGCCGTAGCGGGCGTGTATCCCGGGAACGCGGCGCTCGCCGGAGTGGAAGTCGAACCAGGTCCCCTCCGGCAGCCAGACCGTCCCCCGCGAGAGGTTCGTCTCGTCGTCGCGCGGCCGGGCGTGTGGGGCCACCAGAAGGTCGCTCCCGAGGTGGTACTGCTGGGGCGAGTGGTACGCGAGGTCGGCCTCCGGGTGGTGGTAGTAGAGCGGCCGGACCGGCGGGACGCCCTCGTCGTGGTAGCGCCGGGCCAGCGTGTAGAGGTACGGGACGAGCGCGTGGCGGAACCGGAGGGCCTCGCCGAGCGCCTCGCGGACCGTCGGCGGGTAGGTCCAGGGCCGCTTGTCGATGTACTCGACCTTGCTGGTGTGGATGCGATTGATGGGACTGAGCGCGCCGAACTGCGTCCAGCGGGCGTAGAGCTCGCCGAACCCCTCGGGGGTGCCGGTCCCGCCGAAGTGGCCCCCGACGTCGTGGCTCCACCAGCCACAGCCGACGTTCCCGCCCGTCGCGGTCAGGTACGGCTGGAACGCGAGCGAGCCCCACGAGACGTAGGCGTCCCCGGAGAAGCCGACGGGCGAGCGATGACCGCCGAGCCCGCCCCACCGCGAGAGGAGGAACGGCCGGCGGCCGTCCCGCGCGCGGTCGAGCGCGTGGAGATGATTCAGTGCCCACAGCGGGTCGAGCCCCGGGAGCTCCGGCGAGTCCTCCCACTGCTGCCAGTCGACCCACCAGAAATCCACGCCGGCCGATTCGAGCGGGTGGATCACGTGATGGAAGTATCCACCGAGAAAGCGCGTGTCGCTCGCGTCGAACGCGACCGGTTCCTCGCTCGCCGGGTCGATGCCCACGTGCTCGGCGATGGCCTCGT
>JBEPXB010000230.1:0-5408 GCA_041642135.1 Halobacteriales archaeon
CTAACCGCGAACCGGAACGCCGTCGTGAACTCTATCGGTCGGCTGCTCCGGCCGCTCGGCGCACGATCCGGACGTACGGCCTCGTTCCGACCGGCCGCTCGTCGCCGGTAGCGGCGACTGCTGCTCTACGCGGGCAGTCCGGTTTCAGTCCGCGCCGTGGTTCGGGACGAAGCGACAGTCCTCGCACGTCCACGAGCGGTGCTCCCGCGTGAGTACGCCTCCGCAGCGGGGACAGACGTCGACCGACGTCGAAGTCGGGGTTCCAGTTCTCATCGGGAGTGTAAACGCTCCACTCCCGCGTAAGCCCTGGTTCTCAACTGTACGGGTCTTCTTGTGGGCACGGGGCTCATCGTCGGGGAAGAACTCGAGGGACCCTCGGTCGCCGGTCGTCAGCCCATCTCCTCGTCCGGGCCCGCGGCTCACCACGTACGGGCCACGGGTCCTCGGGGAGTGTGCCGATCGGCCCTGATTCAGTCCGCGCCGTGGTTCGGGACGAGTCCGCAGTCCTCGCACGCCCACGACCGGTTCTCGAACGCGAACACGCCGCTGCACGAGGGGCAGGTCCCCACCGGTGCGCCGGATCGCTCGTTTACTGCCATCACTCCATGCGAGTCCGTGGACGGGTATGAACCTTCCTATAATACTGGTTGTTTTGTATATATGCGTATTACCAAAGAATTTCCGGAGGACGTCAGGACCGACCGCCGGTTCCGGGACGCCCCGGCACGGTGGATCCCGGAGCCGCGACCGCCCCATCCGTCCCGGTCCCGGACGACCCCGGACCCCGTGGGCTTTTACCGACCGGGGGCGACGTGCCGACGATGAAGGAGGGACCGCCGGAGGGCACGCGGGTCGGCGTGGTGGGCGCCGGCGTCGACGGGGAGGTCGTCGACGCTGTGTCGGCCGGCGGCGGCGATCCGGTCACGGGCGAGGCCGGGACTGTGCTCGGGTCGGACCCGGTCGCGGTGGTCGCGGTGGACGGGGATGCTCTCGTCGACCTCGCCGCCGCGGGGGTCGAGGTCCCCGTCGTTCCGGTCTCGATCCCCCGGCCCATGCGATCGGTGCCGGATTCGGGCGTCGAGTCCGCCGTCGCGTCGGTCCTCGCCGGCACGTTCGAGGAGGTGACCCACCCGATCCTCTCGCTCGGCACGGACGCGACGGGCGGCGACCGTGCCCGGGCGCTGTTCGACCTCGCGCTCGTCACGGCCGAACCCGCACGTATCTCCGAGTACACCGTGCTCCACGGCGATGAACGGGTTTCGACGGTCCGCGCGGACGGTATCGTCGTTGCCACGCCTGCCGGGTCGACCGGCTACGCCCGCGCCGCCGACGGACCGGTGCTCGCCCCGGAGACGGGTGTGGTCACCGTCGTCCCCATCTCGCCGTTCGCCACCGACGCCGACCACTGGGTGCTCCCCGACGACGGGGTCGGACTGCGCGTCGAGCGCGACGAGGCGGTCGTCGACCTCGTTGCCGACGGCCGCGAGGTCGACTCGGTCGAGGCGGGGCACACCCTGTGGGTCTCGACATCGGGATCGCTGACGATCGCCGTCGTCGAGACCAGCGCCGACGCCTTCGGATAGGGAACCGGGAACGGGGACGGGAGAGAACGAGAGAGGACGGGGGCACCCCTCCCGGTTCCCCTCGGTTCGTCGGGCTCAGACCTCTCTGTCGACGACGAATCGGGTGAACTCGGCCAGCTGTTCGGCGGTCTCGGGGTCGAGGTCTGCCCGGTCGAGGTGTTCCCGCGCCTCGGCCGCGAGGTCGTGGGCCGTCTCGCGGGCGCCCTCGACGGCCCCCGTGGAGTGGAGCGTCTCAACGACCTCCATGACCTCCTCGTCGGTGTTCTCCTCGGCCGCCAGGATCTCCTCGAGTCGGGCGGCCCGCTCGGCGTCGACCGCCCGGACGGCCCGGATAACCATCAGCGTCTTCTTGCCCTCGCGGACGTCGTTGCCGGTGCCCTTGCCGAACGTACCGCCGCGCTCGGCCGCGTGCTCGACGTCGAGGACGTCGTCGGCGATCTGGAACGCGACGCTCATCGACTCGGCGTACCGGGCGACGTGGTCCTCGTCCGCCTCGTTTCCCGTGACGATAGCGGCGAGCCGCGCGACGATCCGCCCGAGACACCCCGTCTTGCAGGCGCACATCTCGAGGTACTCGGCCTCCGTCGTCTCGACGGCCTGCCGGTTGTGCCAGACGATGTCCATCCCCTGGCCGAGGTGGGTGCGGTTGAGTTCCTCCATCAGCATCTCGTAGACCCGAAGCCGGGTCGCCGCGTCCAGGTCCGCGGGGTTCCGGCCGACGACCTTCAGCGGCATGAAGTACATCGCGTTGCCGGCGTTCAGCGCCACGTCCGTCCCGTAGACGTGGTGGAGCGCCGGTTCGCCCCGCCTCAGAGTCGCGCCGTCCTCGATGTCGTCGACGATGATCGTCCCGTTGTGGAGGATCTCCGGGATGCAGGCGTACTCGAGGTACGCCTCGGGGTCCTCGTCGAACGCCTCGACGAGCAGGAGGAACAGCACCGCCCGCCACCGCTTGCCACCGCGGTCGAGCAGATCCCAGATCGGGTCGGCGAGCGCCTGCTGGATCGCCTCCGCGTCGTAGCGGTAGCTGGGCTCGCCGAAGAACTCCGAGAGGTAGTCCTCGTCGAGTTCCCGCGGGAGGATCCCCGCGATCGCCTCGTCGACGACCGGTCGCCACTCGGCGAGCACGTCGTACATGGTCGACCCACCCCGTCGGTGGATAAAAAGCCTGCGCGGTGACGGAGCCGGCGATCGAAATCGGCCGAGGGCGTCCGAAAGCGGTATGGGCTCGGCCCGCGCCACCGGTGGCATGGCACCGCCCGATACGGGGATAGACGATGCCGGGGAGACCGACGACGACTGGATAGCGGGGACGTTCACGAGCCACGTGGGCCGGGACCTCCTCGAGACGCTGGTCGATGTCGGCCACCGGATGGCCGGCACCGAGGGCGAGCGCGCGGGCGCCGAGGCGACGCGTGACGCCCTCGCCGAGTTCGCCCGGAACGCCCGCCTCGAGGAGTTCGACCTCCAGGGGTGGGTCCGCGGCGACAGCGCCCTCCACGCCGGCGGGTCGGAACACGACTGTATCGTCCTCCCGCGGTCGCCCGCAGGCGAGGTCACCGGCGAGTTCGTCGACCTCGGCTACGGCCTCCCCGAGGACTTCGACGCGGATCTGGAAGGCAAGGTCGTCATGACCGCCTCGAACGTCCCCTCCTGGTACCACCGGTTCCTCCACCGTCGCGAGAAGTACTACCACGCCGTCGAGGCGGGCGCCGCCGCGTTCGTCTTTCGCAACCACGTCGAGGGCTGTCTCCCGCCGACGGGGAGCGTCGGCACCGAGGACGCCCCCATCGGGGAGATACCCGCCGTCGGCGTCTCGAAGGAGGTCGGCTCGCGGCTCTCCCGCCGGTTCGACGGCGGGGAGGTGACCGTCTCGGTCGACTGCGAGACGCCCGAGGCGACCTCGCAGAACGTCCACGCCGAACTCGGCCCCGACACCACAGAGCGCGTGCTCGTCACCTCCCACGTCGACGCCCACGACATCGCCGAGGGCGCGATGGACAACGGCGCCGGGACGGCGATGGTGCTCGAGGTGGCCCGCGCGCTCGCCGCTCGCGAGTCCGACCTCGACACCCGCGTCGAGTTCGTCTGCTACGGCGCCGAGGAAGTAGGGTTAGTCGGGTCGACCCACCACGCCGAATCGGTCGACCCCGACGCGGTGAAGGCGGTGCTCAACTTCGACGGGGTCGCCCGGGGACGCGACCTCGCGGCCTACACCCACGGCTGGGACGAGCTCGGCGAGGCGATCGAGACGGTCGCCGATCGTTTCGACCACCCGTTCGACCCGGTTCCGGAGGTCGGTCCTCATTCGGACCACTGGCCGTACGTCGTCCGGGGGATCCCCGGCTACCACGTCTACGCCGAGACGGGCGACGAGGGCCGTGGCTGGGGACACACCCACGCGGACACGCTCGACAAGGTCGAGTCGCGCGACCTCCGGGAGTCGGCGATCCTCCTCACGGAACTGGCGGTCGAGCTCGCGAGCGACGACATGACCATCCCCCGAGGGGAGGAGGCCGAACTCGTCGAACTGCTCGAGGAGCAGCGCTACGTCGAGGGGATGAAGGTCACCGGCGACTGGCCGTTCGAGGACTGACCGTTCGATCGGTCCCCACGGACGCAAGGCATACGGCGTCCTCGTCCCTGTCCACGGTCATGGATCGCGCGTCCCCCGGCACCGGGCTCCTCCTGGCGCTGGCCGCGGCGCTCGTCCTCGCGGGCTGTAGCGGCGTCGCGGCTCCCGACGGGACGCCGACCCGGTCGGTGACCCCGGTGCCGGTCCCGACGGACGCCACGCCGCCGGCGCGGGCGACGGCACCCGGGCTCTCGTCGTTCGGCGTCGAGAACGCCTCGCTGCTCGCCGCCGCCCACCGACGGCGACTCGCCGACACCCCGTTCACCGAGCGGACCGTCACGACCGTCCGGGACGGGAACGCGGTCCTCGGCCGGCGGACGCTGGTCGTCCAGCACGGTCCGGAGGCGTTCCGCCTCGTCTACGACGTCGAGGGGGGCCCCCGGCGCGATGCCCGGTCATTCGGGACCGTCTCGGCCGAGGTCTGGTCCGACGGCCGGACCACCGTCCAGTCGATAACCGACGGCGACGGCTCGGTCCGTCGCGCACGGGTCCCGAACGGCTTCTACGGCGAGTTCGTCGACCCGGAGGCGGGTCTCTACGCGCAGACCCTGGAGCGGGCGTCGCTGCGCCGTGTCGAGCGCCGGGTCGTCGACGGCACGGCGCGGTACGTCTTCGTCGCCGAGGGGGTCGAACCGCGGTCGGTGTTCGGCCTCCCGGGGGCGAGTCCGACCGGGAACGCCTCGCTCCGGGCGGTCGTCGGGGCCGACGGCGTCCTCCACAGGGTGACGCTCACCTACCCCGCGCGCTACCGCGACCGGTCGGCGACTGTCGAGCACGTCTTCGAGTACACCCGGATCGGAACGACGACCCCCCCGCGACCCCAGTGGTACGACGAGGCCGTCGCGAACGGAACGCCCACGCCGGGCGTCCGTGCGGAGGGCTGAGCGTGGCTCGCGGACACGGGGCCGGGCCCCTCGCCGTCCTCCTCCTGTTCCTCCTCGCGGGTGTAGCGCCGGCCTCCCCGACGGCACGGGGACGCCGACCGAACGGACGGTCACGCCCGCCCCGGTTCCGACCGACGGGCCGACGGACCTTCCCTTTCCGTCCGGAGTGTCGGCCGAGGGGGTGACTAATGCCGAGCGGCTCGAGGCCGGCCACACCGCGGCGCTCACGAACCGGACGTTCGTCGAGCGGGCGCGGACGACGATCCGATTCGAGAACGGATCGCTCGCCATCGAGGAGACGTATGT
>JBEPXB010000231.1:0-5405 GCA_041642135.1 Halobacteriales archaeon
GATGCTCGACGGCGAGTTTCCCCACGTGCCCCACGCCCGGCAGGCCCTCGATGAGGACCGGGGCGTCCAGTTCGGGGTCCGCGTGGACCTCGATGTCGAACTCGTCCATGCACCACGTTGGGTGGCCGCCGGCTTAAGTCCGGTTCGGTCCGTGGGCCGGGCCGTTCCCCCGCTCGACGGGAACGCACTTGTGTCGTGCTCGGCTACGAGTGGTCGTGCCCTCCCGGCGTGGTCTGCTCGCGGGCGTCGCCTCGTTCGGCTCGCTCCTCGCCCTCGCCGGGTGTAACGGACGTCTCGAGTTCACGCCGACCGAACGGCCCACCGCGACCGAACACCCTACCCGCACCTCGCACGCGAACCGCTCTACCCGGGGCCGGACCTCTCGCCGACGCTCCCCGAGTACGTGACGGTCGTCGGGACGCCCGCGAAGGCGACGCTCGTCGCTCTCGGCCCCGAGACGGGCGTCCCGGTCGGTGTCGTCGGCGTCCCCGCGGGACGCCTCTTCTCGCTCCTGAAGACCGGGGGAGCGACCGACAGCGTCGACGGATTACCTGAGTCCGGGCCGACCGCTCCACGTCGCGGTCGCCGACCCGGCGGCCGGGGAGTGGCGAACGATGACCGGGGCCAGCGACGAGGTCGACCGGGGGACACTGCTCCGGGCGCTCGACCCGGCACTGGCGTTTCTGATGGACGGCTAGCGCGACTCGCCTCATACGGACGGTTGTGGTCTTTTACCGGTGAACCCCGACCCTGTCCGGACGTTCGCCGGTAAATCGTTACAACCGTCCGTATCACTCCCGGGCGCGTCGCTTGACCCGTCGCCGGTACTCCCCGTAGGGGTCCTCGGGGTTGAACCGCGCCGGGGCGCTGTTGACCGCCTCGGCACCGCACGCCGGACACGTCTGGCCCAGCGTGTAGACCGGCCGGTCGTGCTCGGTCTCCCAGCCGGCGCACACCCGGATGTCGGACTTCACCCGGCGTCACCTCTGCTCGTCTCGCCCGAACCGCCGACCGTCCTCGACCGTTCCGTCCGGATCACTCCTCGTCGGAGCGCCGCTCGCGGTGGTACTCCGCCGTACCGCCCGTCGCCTCGATCGCCTCGCGGGCCCGCCCGGCGCTCGCCTCGAGTTCGTGCTCGGCGGTCTTGTAGTTCGGGGCCTTCACCCGGATGCGGTACTCGGGGGCGCCGACGTACTCGACGTCGAGTTCGACCTCCTCGGGCACCTCGCCGTTGCCCTCGGCGGCCGCGAGCGCCGCCCGGACGTCCTCGACGCCGTCCGCCCCGGGCGCCCGGAGGTCGACGTAGCCGGTCACCCGGACGTAGGGCACCGAGACGTTCTCGCGGGCGGTCTCGACGATGGCCTCGACCTCCTCCGCAGAGAGGTCGGTGTCCTCGAGCGCGTCCGGCCCGTGGATGGCCGCCTGCTCGAACCCCTCGTACATCGTGCCGAACTCCGCGAGCAGCTCGTTGGCGACCGCCGCGTACTGCTCGTCGGCCATGTCCTCGCCGAACGCCAGCTCCATCCACTTGTCGGCCTTCTGTTCGGCCTTCCACTCCTGGACCTTGTCCGAGCGCTGGTGGTCGTTGACGTCCTTGATCGAGAGGTCGATCTGCTCTGAGCTCTCGTTGACGTCGAGCACCTTGCAGACGACCATCTGGTCGACGTTGACGTGGTCGCGGATGTTCTTGATCCATCCGCTGGCGACCTCGCTGACGTGGACCAGCCCGCGCTTGTCCTGGTACTCCTCTAAGTCGACGAAGACGCCGAAGTCCTCGATCTCGTCGACGCGACCGACGACGAGCTCGCCCGGCTCGGGGAAGCCACTGAATTTCATGTACGGACGTATCGGCGCGCCGTGCTTAAAAGCGTCTCCACACGACCGCGGGTCCCGGGTCCGACGCCCCGGCTTCGAGCCCCCACCCGTGGGCGGAGCCGACCGAGAACCGTCGGTCCGCGGGCGCCGGTGGCCGCCGTCTACCGCCCCTCGACGACCTCGAGGAGTTCGCCCTCGATGTCGGCCTCGCCGCCCGTCGGCCGGGCGAGGACGTGGCCACAGACCGCACACGCGACCTCGGTCGAGGCCTTCCCGAACAGCGTCTGCTCGTTCTCGCAGTCCGGACACCGGACGAGGTAGAAGCTCCCGGCCATTACTCCTGGAACTCCAGTCGGCCGGCGCGCCAGCCCTCGCGGAGGTGGGCCTTGCCGCAATCGGAACACCGGTACTTCAGGTTCGTCTTCTTCGTGGGCTTGTCCCCACCGGGCACCTTCGAGAAGCGCCCCGCGTTCCCGATGACGCCCGTGTTCCGCCGGGTGCGGCGGGCGTCCCACTTGGTCCCCGAGGAGCGGCCCCGGCGGACCTTCTCGACCTCCACCTCGCGGTGGCCGTCGCAGTGCGGACAGTACGTGTTGAACCGGCGTGGCATCTCCATGGTCTTGCCCGACCTACCGCGCCGCGGGTTAAAACGGGTTTGGTTTCGGGGTCCGACGGTCCGATGCCACGAGCGAGCCGTTCGCGGGGGTGCCCCCAGTACCGACAGAAGACACTTACCCGGTCCGTGTAATCCCGCCGATAGAATGCGGCCCCGACGAGCCCTCCCCCTGCTGTTCGTCGCCCTGCTGCTCCTCCCGGCGCCCGCGCTGGCGAGCCCGCAGCCGACGCCAGTGTGCGGGTTCTGCGGTGGACAGTTCGCCGACGCGGCCGCCGAATCGGGCGTCGACGCGACGGTGGCCGAGAGCTCCGTCGTCGTACAGGTACACGGGAACGGCTCGGCGACGTGGACGGTCCGGAACGGGCTCTCGAACGGCAGCGAGGCGTTCCGGGACGACCCCGCCCGGCTGGACGAGGCCGCCTCCCGACTCGCGGACGACCACTACGGTCTCCCCGACCGCTCGGAGTTCGTCTCGGCCCGGATGGACGGTGAGACGGCAGTGCTCCTCTATCGGGACCCGGCCGCGGCGAGTCGACACGCGGGCCTCCTCGTCGTCGACTACCTCCACGACGGGGGTCGCGAGCCGTGGTACCACGTCAACGCCGAGCGGTTCACGATCCGCGGTCCGGCGGGGACTGTCGTCACGAACACGCCCGACAGCGGCGGCGTCGATGGTCGGAACGCCACCTGGACCGGGACTTCCGGTGACGCGTACTACGGTAGCGGAGCCGACCTCGCGGGGTCGCCGTACGTCGTGTTCGGGCCCGATCGCTCGGCGGGGACGTGGCTCCGGACGGTCGCGGCGCTCGGGCTGGCGACCCTCCCCATCGTCGTCCGGAGCCTCGAGCACTATTTCCTGTTCCAGACGGCCACGTTCGCCGCCTCGCTCGCGGCCGTCCTGCTCGTCGTCCGCCGGTGGTCGCCGGAACCGTCCCCCGAACGGCTGGGTGCGGCCCTCGCGGGGCTCGGACTCCTCGGCGTCGTCGGGCCCGTCGTCGGTCGGGGGTTCAGATTGGACCCCGTGACCGGCCCGCCGGTGTTCGCCCTCGTCCTCGGGCTGCTCGCGTGGGATGGCCGAGCGAGCGAGGGGATGCGGGCCGCTCGTTCGCAGGCGCTCGTCGCCACCGGCCTACTGGCTCTCGTCTCCATCGTGCTCGTGCCGGTCTACGCGCTCGGGACCGACTTCGAGCGACCGCTCGTGCTGGCCGCGAAGGCGACCGGGTTCGCGGTGCCCCTCGCGGTCATGCTGCCGCTCGGTGCGGCCCTCGACGAGCGTCCCCGGGCCGCGCGCTGGTGGGTTCTGACCGTGGCCGGGTTCGTCGTCCTGATCCTCTCGATGGTGAACCCGGCGGACCCGCCGACGGGACTCGGCGGCGGGCTGACGACGCTCTTCCTCCTCGGGCTCGCGCTGGTCGGTCCCCTGCTCGGCGCTCCGGTCGTGGTGCTCGGCCGACGACTCGCCGACGGCTCGCCCGGACGGGGTACGGACGGGACGGGGACCACCGACGAGGGGACGGTCACTCCCTCGGAGTAGCCTCGGGTGACAGGGATGGGAGTTGACCCGGGGGCGTGCGCGAGCGGTCGCCGACCCCCGCCGACCTTCGAAGCGTTTAATCGGTCGCCCCCGTACCCGCCGGTATGAAGAACCTCATCATCCACGGGGACCCCGGCGTCCGCAAGGACGGCGTCATCGAGCACGACGGGGAGGAGCTGGTCCTGTTCAGCGTCCACCGACAGGGCGACTGGCACGGCCCGGACCGCGTCCAGCTCTGGTGTACCGTGGGGACCGAGGACGAGCGCGAGGACTTCGACCGCCGGAACTACGTCCCGATGCACCTCGAGACCGAGGACGTCGACGCGGAGGCGGTAACGGTCGTGAGGGCGAAGGGCGACCTCGCCGTCTGAGGTCGCAGGCGTCTCATAAGGTTATCGTCATTACTCGTAGCGTCTCGTCCCAGGAACCCGTCACTCGACCCGTGTCGGCGGGTCGAATCCCCCGACTGGCTACGATAACCCCTATCAGTCGAAGTGGCCGTTCGTCCGGCCGATCGACGCGCCGTTCCCGCCGTTCAGCTCCTCGCGGAGCATCCCGAGATCCGCAACCCGCTCGGCGTGGGCGTTGTGCTGGTGGATCGACTCGTCGTTGGACTGTTTCATCGTCACGACCACGCCGTCGTCGAGTTCCGGGAACCGCTCGACGACCCCCTCGGCCATCGACCGCACGCAGTCCTCGACGAACTTCGCGTTCGCGTGGGAGTGGTAGGTCATGTGATCCTCGTCCGGGCGCTTAGCCATGTTGTAGATCCGGGCGGACATCGAGTCCCGGGCGACCTCGATGACGTCGTGGAGGTCGAGGTCCGGGGAGCCGTCCGTCCGGAGCTTCAGCGTGGCGTGGCCGCGCTGGGAGTGGCCCGGCTGGGGGACCCGGTCGAGGAACTCGTCGACGACCTCCCGCTCGACGTCAAGGTCGCGGAGGACGTCGCGGGCGCGGGACTCGCTCATCCCCTGCGAGCAGGGACAGACCGTCATCCCGACGACGCGGGCGCCGATCTCCTCGTGGGTGCCCTCGGCGTCGGCCGTCGCCGACGCGAGGATGTCGGCGGTGAACTGCGTCGGCCGGCCGGACTCGGGGGTGTCCTCCCGGACGACGAACTCGGCCTCCATGTTCACCTCCGCGCGCGAGGTGTAGTCGTGCTTCTCCAGCAGCCGTTCGGCCACGTCGCCACAGAGGTCCTCGACGCGGACCTGCCGGCGCTCTAGAGCCTCCTCGAGTATCTCGTCGACGACCTCCATGTTCCGGGACATGTCGATCCCCTTGCGCCAGGAGGGCAGGTCGACGTACACCTCGAACTCGGCCATCAGGACGATCGGTCGGCGGTCCTCGCGGTCGAGCTTCACGAGCTTCTCCACGCCGGTAACGCCGACGCGGTTCAGCCCCACCGTCACGTCAGGCCGCGACGCCTGGACGTCCGGG
>JBEPXB010000232.1:0-5401 GCA_041642135.1 Halobacteriales archaeon
CGTTCCCACCGCCACCGTCGCCACCACCGGAACTACCGGCCTGGGTACAGCCCGCGAGACCGGCCGCACCGATCGCGCCGGACGTGGCGATGAACTTCCGCCGTGATATCCCCTCTCGTGATCGCGTACGATCTCGTGTCACTGTGGGGACGGAGTGGCGTTCCGGGTATACCCGTTGCTAATAGCAGTCTCGAGCCCCACCTGTCAGTACGTTCTCCCGGGTACGGGGCTATATCCCCGCCCAATAGAGTCTATGGCACACTACCGATACATACCGGTATATATTCGGCTCGTCCACGAACCGGAACGGGAGGCACCGACCCGGTCGCGTCGCCGGCGAGCCGGACCGTTCGCACCTCCACGTCACCCGAACTTCCCGCTGATGTAGTCCTCGACGCGCTGGCTCTCGGGGTTCTCGAAGATCTCGTTCGTGTCGTCGTACTCGACGAGGACGCCGCCGGTGAGGAAGACGGCGGTCTGGTCGGAGATGCGGGCCGCCTGCTGCATGTTGTGCGTGACGATGACGACCGTGTACTCCTTCGAGAGTTCGTCGATGAGGTCCTCGATCTTCGCCGTGGCGATCGGGTCGAGCGCGCTCGCGGGCTCGTCCATCAGGATCACGTCGGGGTCGGTCGCCAGCGCGCGGGCGATGCAGAGCCGCTGCTGCTGCCCTCCCGAAAGGCCGAGCGCGTTGTCGTCGAGCCGGTCGTGGACCTCCTCCCAGAGCGCCGCCTGTCGGAGCGAGCGCTCGACGAGTTCCGCCTCCTTCTCCTCGTCGCTGCGCCCGAGCATCCGGGCGATCAGCCCCTTGTCGATGTCGCCGTGCTTGCGCGGGCCGTAGGAGATGTTGTCCCGGATGGACTTGGGGAACGGGTTCGGCGACTGGAACACCATGCCGACGCGCCGCCGGAGTTCGACCAGGTCGACGCCGTCCTGGTAGACCTCCATCCCGTCGAGTTTCACCGAACCCTCGATCCGGGCGGACTTGATGCGGTCGTTCATCCGGTTGAGACACCGGAGGTACGTCGACTTCCCGCAGCCGGAGGGCCCGATGAGCGCCGTGACGCTCTTCTCGGGGATCTCCATCGAGACGTTCTTGAGGGCATGGTCGTCGCCGTAGTAGACGTTCAGGCCCTCCGCGACGAGCTTCGCCTCGCCGTCGAACTGGTAGTCGACCCACTCCCCGCGGGTCTCCTCCGCGGTCTCGCCGGCGGTGGTCGTGAGCGGCCGGTCGGTACCACCCGTCGTCCCCTCGTCGATGCCATCCGTCGTCTCCTCGTCGATGCCGCTCGTTCGGGTCTGTGAGGTCTCGCTCATGGTTCAGTCGTGACGGAGCTTCCGCCGGAAGTAGTACCGGGCGCCGATGCCGACCGCGTAGAACGACAGGACGACGATCAGCAGGACGAGCGCCGTCGCCCACCGGAACCCGTCGGGGTCGGCGACGTTGTCGCCCAGTCCGACCCCCGCCGTGATGAGGGCGAACAGCTGGTAGGGGAGCGCCGAGGTCGCCTGCAGGAGCTCGGGGTTGGCGACGAACGGCGGCGTCGAGGTGAACTCGAACCCGCCGATGACGTCGACCGTCTGGCCCCCGGGGACGAACGTCCCGCCGGCCATCGTCAGGAGGATGGGCGCCGTCTCGCCGGCGATCCGGCCCACCCCGAGGATGACCCCGGTGACGACGCCGGGCAGGGCGGCCGGGAGGACGACGCTCCGGATGGTCTGCCAGCGCGTCACTCCGAGGGCTACGCTCGCGTCCCGGTACTCGTCGGGCACCGCGAGCATCGCCTCGCGGCTCGTGATCACCACGAGTGGGAGCAGCATGAACCCCAGCGTGAGCATCCCCGAGATGAGCGACTTCTGGTTCCCGAACCGGGGGACGAGGAACGCGAAGCCGAACAGCCCGAAGACGATGCTCGGGGTGCTCCAGAGCCCGTTGGTCGCGATCTCGACGGTCTGGGTGAACCGGCCGCGCTCGGCGTACTCGGTGAGGAATATCGCCGCGCCGACCCCGAGCGGCACCGCGAACAGCACCGCGCCGACCACCAGCCAGATCGTCCCGACGATCGCCGGGAGAACCCCCTGGTAGTCGTTGAGCAGGGCGACCCCGTTCATCACGAACGGGACGCTGAACGGCAGGGTGAACGTGAGCCCGAACAGCGTGGTCTCCGGACCGACGCCGGAGCCGACCCGAACGCCGGTGAGCAGCCCCGGAAGGCCCTGAACGACCACGAACACGACCAGCACGAACAGGAACGCGACGATCGAGAGGGCGTTCAGGTAGACGAGCGTGTACGCGCCCATGTGCCGGCCGCGCGCACCGAAGCCGCCGTAGGCCTTCGCCGCCGCCCAGCCGGCGAACAGCGCGCTGAACAGCGTCACCACCGGGATGACGAACTCGGCGGTGAGCGAGGCGGTCTGCTCCCAGCCGAGGTCCCACACCCAGGACGGCCCGACGACGTCGGTCAGGAAGACGAGCCCCGCCAGCAGCGGCAGGGCGCCGATGGGGACCGTCGAGCCGACGTCCTCGCGGGGGACCGCGGTCGCCGCGAACGCGAGACCGCCGACGACGAGGCCACCGACCATCCCGCCGACGGTTCCGATCCCGAGCGTCTGGGAGGCGAACCCCCCGGCGATCGCGAACCACGACACCCCGGCCACCGCGCCGGGAACCAGCCCGGCGCTCGGACTCGGGTCGGTCTCGACGTACCCCAGCCGCGAGCCGACGCCGAACGCCATCACCGCACCACCCAGCAGCATCAACAGCCCGCCGAGCAGCGCCACCGTCGGTATCCCGGCGATCGGTTCGCTGATCGTGACCAGTTCGGCCAGCGCCACCAGCGAGAGGACGAACAGGACCGCGGAGAGTCCCACCGCGCCGGCCGCGATCACACCCGTCCCGGTGGTCTCCGCCTCGACGAGCCGCGTGTCGCGCTCGCGTTCGGCCCCCGTCGCGCCCGCCATCAGACCTCACCCCCGAGCTCCCGGCGCATCCGCCACTCGATGTACTGCGACCCGACCGAGATGAACAGTACGGTTACGAACAGGATGACGCCGGCGGCGAACAGCGCGTCCATCTGGAGGCCGTCGGCGTCACCGTAGTTGCGGGCGATGAGCGACGTGAGCGTCTCCTGGCCGTAGAAGACGTTCATCAGCGGTTCGGTCAGTCGGGGAACCCCCCGGAGCATCACCGTCGCGGCCATCGTCTCGCCGATGGCCCGGCCGACGCCCAGGAGGACCGCCGCAGAGACCCCCGAGAACGCCGCGGGTAGCGTGATCGAGGTCATCGTCTGCCAGTCGGTCGTCCCCATCGCGAGCGACCCGCTCTTCATCGACTCGGGAACGGAAGAGAGCGCGTCCTCGGCGACCGACACCACCGTGGGCAGGGCCATCAGCCCGACCACGACGCCGACGAACAGGTACGTCCCCTGGCCGGTGAGTTCGAACTGGTCGGAGGCCCACGGACTGAGGACGGTAAAGCCGATGAACCCGTAGACGATCGAGGGGATGCCGGCGAGTATCTCGACGCCCGGCTTGACGACCTCACGGACCGTCGGGGGGGCGATCTCCGAGAGGAACAGCGCCGCCGAGACGCCCAGCGGCGCGGCGACCGCCGTCGCGATGACCGTCACCATCAGCGTCCCGTGGATCATCGGGACCATCGAGTACCGGACCGGGTCCGTGACGGCGTCCCACCGCGTCTCGACGAACATCCGGAGGCCCGGGACCTCGACCCCGAACACGGTGGCGCTCTCGTAGCGGATCACCGGGACCGACTCGATGAAGATGAAGACGATGATGAGCCCCAGTATCAGGAGCGTCGACACCGTCGTCGCCAGGGTCAGCGCCCGCGCGGTCAGTTCCTGGTGGCGGATCCAGCCGTACCCCGCCGTGGCGAGGAAGACCCCGAACGGGAGGACCGTCAGCGGGGACACCAGCAGGAACCCGACGAACGCCGCCAGCAGCGCGGCCGACATCACCCCGACGGCGACCAGCGCTTCCGGGTCGTGGTCGGCGACGGCGTCCCGCACCCGCTCTGCCCGGCGCCGCGCCGCGTTCCGGAGGCCGGTTCCCGCCCCGTCCGTTACTGGTGCCATGTCGTGTGTGGTTCCGTCGTGTGATCGGTCATAGAGAGGAGGACGACGTCGAGTGTCCCGCCCGGGCTCAGTAGTCGATGTGGTCGCTGAGCTTCCCGCGTTCGGCTTCGATGTCGCTCGTCGGGAGCGGGATGTAGTTGACCCCCTCGACGAAGACCGTCTGGCCGAACTGGGTCAGGAACATGTTGAGGAACGCGGCCTCGCGGGCGTCCGTCCCGTTCGGGGTGTCCTCGGTGATCTTCGTGTACATGTGGAGGTCGCGGTTGAGCGGGTACTCGCTGTCGAAGATGGTGTTCTCCGCGTCCCGGTCGGGCTCGTACAGCGTCCCCTCGAACTCGATGCCGATCGGTCGGACCGCGTCGCTCGTGAACGCCAGCGCCATGTAGGCGATGGCGCCCTCGTTCTGGGAGACGAGCTGGGCGACCTGCTGGTTCTGGCCCTGCCGGGTGTCGACTTCCATCGGCGCGTCGGCGTCGCCGAGCATGTTCAGCCGGAACGCGGTGTCGGTCCCGGAGCCCTCCGCGCGGCCGATGACGTAGATCTCCTGGTCGTAGTCGATCCCGTCGAGCTCGCTCCAGTTGTCCACCTCGCCCTGGAAGATCGCACGGACCTGCTCGCCGGTGAGCTGCGTGACGCCGGCGTCGGAGACGTCGGAGCTGACGACGACCGGCTGGCCGTCGCGCCCGACGACGTGGTCGACGACCTCCTCGTCGGCCTTCTCCTGGCTCCAGTCGAGTTCGGCGGTGATCGGCCCGGAGGAGTTGCCGATGTCGACGAGCCCGTCGACGACCGCCTCACAGCCGGTCCCCGAGTGGCTCAGGCCGACCGTCGTCGGGAACGGCGGGGAAGAGCGCTGTTCCGTCGGTTCGAACCCGGCCTGGCTCGCGAAGTAGTCCGCGATGAGCATGTCGGGTTCGCCGAGCGCCGACCAGCCGGGGACGGTGTTCTCGGAGTTCGACCCCCAGTACTCGCCGTCGCTCGGCGGCGCGTTGGAGTTCCAGTAGGAGCTCCCCTTGTTCGAGATCGGGTAGACCGTCGAGGAGCCCTCGGCGGTGAGGAGCGATGTGTCGCTGCCGCTGCCGCCGTCGCCGCCGTCACCGCCGCTGTCCATCTCTTCGGCCGGTGTCGACTCCGGCGTCTCGGTCGAACCGCCGCCGCCATCCCCACCGTCCCCGCCGCCCGACCCGTCACCGCCGTCCTGGCTCCCGGTACAGCCGGCGAGCCCGGCGGCACCGATGGCGCCCGACGTGACGATGAACTTCCGCCGTGATACCCCCTCGCGCGACCGCTTCGGTTCGCGTGTCATC
>JBEPXB010000233.1:0-5394 GCA_041642135.1 Halobacteriales archaeon
CAGCCGCGGGCCGTCACGGAGGAGGTAGAACGCGATGGCGAGCACGACGAACAGGTGGAGCAGGCCGGTCCCGACCAGCCCGAGCGACTGGAGGGCCGTGTCGGCGAGGCTCCCCGCGAGGTTCTGTACGTCGGGGTCGTTCAGCAGGCTCTCCGGGTGTTTCACCACCTCCGAGAGGTTCACGTAGGGCTGGACGGTCTGCTCGAACGGGCCGAGGTCGACGGTCTCCTCGAGCCGGTTGAACTCCTGGAGCGCGATCGCGAACGTGTACGCGAGCAGCAACAGGATCGGGAGGAAGACGACGGTCAGGGCGATCGCCGCCGCGAGGCTCCGGCCCGGGACCCGTCGACGGGTCCGCCGGTAGACCGGCCGCGTCGCGTAGTAGACGAACAGGCCGAAGACGAACGTCCCGACGAACGAGTAGGCGACGAAGACGAGGATCCCCGCGAGCAGGAGCCCCACGACACCCCAGGCCAGCCGCGAGCGGTCGATCTCCACCTCCATACACCCGGATCCGCGACCACGGGCATAAGTTAGGGGTCCGCCTCGGGAGCACGCGCAAGATATATGACTACGTTTATCTATATACTCTATTGAGAACGATGGTCGCTCCCCTCGACGCCGGAGTGGCTCGACTGGCCGTAGCGGCGGCACTGGGGCTGTTTCTCGGCCTCGAACGGGAGTGGTCGGAGAAGGCCGCCGGCGTCCGGACGCTCTCGCTGGTGGCGCTGCTGGGCGCGGCCTTCGTCTCGCTCGATGGCCCGGGACTGCTCGCGGTCGGCGCGCTGGCCGTCGCTGCCCTGGGGACGGCACTCGCGCTCCGCGGGCTCGTCGACGGGAACGAGGGGCTCTCGCTGACCACCGCGACGACGATGCTGGTCGCCTACGGGGCGGGCGCGCTCGTCGGGGCCGGCCGGCTCCTCGAGGGGGTGACCGTCGCGGTCGTCTCCTCGCTGCTGCTCGTGCTCCGCCGGGAACTCCACGGGCTCGCCGACGCGCTCACCCACGAGGAGGTCCGCTCGGCCAGCGAGTTCGCCGTTCTCGCGTTCGTCGTCTTCCCGGTCCTGCCTGCCGGGTCGCGGACGGTCGAGCTCGCCGGGGAGTCCGTGACCGTCGAACCGCGGGTCGTCTGGGCGATGGTGGTGTTCGTCGCCGGCGTGGGGGTCCTCAACTACACGCTGGTCCGGCTCTACGGCGGCCGTGGCATCGCGGTGACGGGCTTCTTCGGTGGGCTGGCCTCCTCGACGGCCGTCGTCGGGTCGACGCTCGACCACGTCCGCCGGGACCCGGCGGCCGCCGACTACGGCCTCGCGGCGGTCCTGCTCGCGAACGCGGCGATGGCGCTGCGCAACCTCGCCATCGCCGTCGGGTTCACCCTCTCCGCGGTCCCGCTCGTCGGTGCCGTCGGTCCACTGGGCGCCGTCGTGGTCGGGAGCGTGGTCGTCGCCTGGTGGAGCGCCGACTGGTCCGGTCGGGTCGACCTCGACCTGGAGTCGCCGTTCAAGCTCCGGTACGCGCTCGGGTTCGGGGGCCTGTTCCTCCTGGTGGTCCTCGCCGGCGGGCTCGCACAGGCGGCCCTCGGCGCCGCCGGCCTCGTCCTGACCGCGGCGGCCGCCGGGCTGGTCTCCTCGGCCGGCGCGACCACCTCGGCGGTCCTGCTCTACCGCGCCGGGTCCGTGAGCCCCGAGACGGCCGTCCTCGCGGTGCTGGTGGCGACGCTCTCCTCGATGGCGGTGAAGGTGGGACTCACCGTCACCGCGGCCGACCGGTCGTTCGGGCTCCGGGTGGCGGGGTGGAGCGCCGCGGTGGCCGCGCTCGCGGGCGTCGCCGCCGTCGCGCTGGTGGCCCCCTGATACGGTCGTGGGTACCGATGTACCGGCGATCACCCGGACGGGGTCGGTTAGCGCCGGTAAAAGACGACGCACGACCGTATGAGTCCCGGCGGCGTGGTCTCTCCCGCCTCAGAACGGCTGGAATATCACCAGCGCGAACACGAACGCGACGAACGGGAACGCCGCCACGAGCACGAGCCCGTAGGCGGCGTGGAGGAGGGCCCAGTCCCGGCGGACGACACCGAGGGGCTTGTCCAGAACCGTCTCGTGGGCGGGGAGCCAGCGGTAGGCCAGCACCCACCAGAACGCCCCGACGACGGCGCCGACCAGGAGGAGCGCGAGCGGGACGGACAGTAACGCCAGGCCGGGGGCGACGACGGGGACGGCCGTCGCGACGAGCGCGGCTAGCAGGGGGACGACCAGCCAGCCGACGACCGCGAGCGACCCGACGACGAGCGCGAGGCCGACACTCGCCAGCAGGTGTGCGGCGTATCGTCCGCGCGGGCGTACCTCGGTGGGCGGTCCCCCGAACAGGCGCGAGGCGAGGACCCGCTGTGGTGCCCGCGACAGGCCGAGCAGTTCGACCGCTGCCAGCGAGACGAGCCCCGCGAGCAGGCCGGTCGTCAGCCCCGCACCGAGACCCATCGCCGCGAACCCGAGGACGGCGTTCTCGCGCAGGAGCGTCCCTATCCGGCCGAGCGTGCCACCCGGAACCGCCTCGCCGCCCTCGGCGAGCGCGTAGACCCGGTTCGTGACGACGTAGACGGTGTCGCCCACCGGGACCGGCGGGGTGTCGAGGCCGAGTCGCTCGTCGACCGTGTAGCTCCAGGCGGTCTCGCCCGTCTCCCGGTCGACCGCGACGAGGTCACCCATCACCGTCCCGAACAGGACGTACCGGTCGGTGACCACGGGGTACGTCTCGATCCAGTCGCCCGCCTCGACCGTGGCCGTCCACCGCTCCTCGCCGGTCTCCGCGTCGACCGCGACGACCGACCGGGGGTCGAACGGGTCACCGCCATCGGTCCGGAGAACGAACAGGGTGCCGTCGGCGTATGCCGGCGGGGCGAACCGGTAACTGTCCTCGACGACGGTCCCCCGGACTTCGCCCGTCTCGGGGTCGAGCGCCACGACGCCCGCGCCGGCGGCGAACACTGTCCCGTCCGCGGCGAGCACCGTCTCCGCGGCGGTGGGCACGCTGGCGTTCCATGCGAGCGTCCCGTCGTCCGCGTCGAACGCGAGGACGTGCGCCACGGGGGCGTCGTCGTACGTCCGCGCGAGGACGAACACGGTCCCGTCCATCACCGCTGGGGTCGAGACGAGGTGGTCGGCGTAGCTCTCGGGGAGCCCCGTGCGCCAGGCCTCCTCGCCGGTCGCGGGGTCGACCGCCGCGAGGAACGGCTCGCCAGGGGCGTCGGGGCCGCTAAACGCCGCGGAGACGAGGACGAGGTCGCCGGCGACGACCGCGTCGCTATCCGACCAGGAGTGCGGTCGGTCGGTCGGCGGGTCGTAGGTCCAGCGTACGTCGCCGGTCGCCGCGTCGAGGCCGACCAGCGTCCAGCGGACGTCGGCCGTCTCGACGGGGACGACCAGGACGTCGCCGACGGCGGCCGGGGAGTTCGTCGTCGCCTGCCCGAGCGATGCGTGCCAGAGCTGTCGGCCACTGTCGAGGTCGAACGCGTACGCCCGTCCCTCGTGGACCGCGACGTAGAGCCGGCCGTCGCCGGAGACCATCGAGACGTCGACCCCGACCCCGTCGGCCCGCGACACCCACGCCGGTCCCACGTCGTCGGTCGGGCCGCCGGCCTGTGGATTGTAGCCGGTCAGCCCGGGCCCGTAGCGGGCCTGGGACCAGTCCCCCGGTTCGGGAGCGGCGAGCGAGACGGCGGCGGCGCTCGCGACGAGGGCTACCACGAGGACCACGGCGACGAGACGGAGGGGGGTGCGGGGGCTCATGGCTCGATAGAGGGTCCAAGAGGCGATAAGACGACACCTGCATCCCGCCAAACGGAGCAGGCCGACCTGCCGATGCCCGTCCCCGGCGAGTGACGGTTCCGACGGTTCTCGGGTGTCGATCCCGAGCGTACGCTACCGACCCTCGCACCGAAAGCGGGTGACTGATAGGGGACCGGGGTGTACGGACTGGGAGATGCGGGTCGAGACGCTCGGGGAGGGCGAACCGGAGGTGGCGGTCGTCGGCGGTATCCACGGCGACGAGCCGTGCGGTCCGCGGGCCATCGAGGCGTTCCTCGGGGACCCGCCGGAACTCGAACGCGGCGTGAAGTTCGTCGTCGCCAACGAGGAGGCGCTCTCGCGGAACCTCCGGTACGTCGAGGAGGACCTCAACCGGGCGTTCCCCGGCGACCCGGAGGGGGAGACCTACGAGTCGCGGCTGGCCCACCGGCTGTTACAGGAGATCCGCGGACTGACCGTCTTCTCGATCCACTCGACGCAGTCCTACGGCAAGGCGTTCGCACTCTGTGACCAACTCGACGCGCTCGCGCGGTCGGTGGTGCCACACCTCTCGGTCGAGGCGCTCGTCGAGACCGACCGGTTCAGCGACGGCCGGCTCATCGAGTACCCCGGAGTGCTCGAGGTCGAGGCCGGCCTCCAGGGCTCGGATGCGGCCGCCGAGAACGCCGAGATCCTGATCCGGGAGTTCCTCACCGCCGTCGGCGCCATCGCCGGAGAGCCCCGGCCGACCCGCGAGGTGCCCATCTACCGGATGGCCCGGATCGTCTCGAAGGACCCCGCCGAGCAGTACGAGGTGTTCGTCGACAACTTCACCCGCGTCGACGCCGGCGAGCGGTACGCCGCCGCCGACGGCGTGGGACTGTACGCCGAGGATCCGTTCTACCCCATCCTGATGTCGCCGTACGGCTACGAGGACGTCTTCGGTTTCGTCGGCGAACTGGTGGGTCGGCTCGACGCCGAGACGCCCGCGCGGTGAATCGCCGACGCCGCCGGTGCGCTCGCTACCGCCTCAGTACCACGTCCCGCCCGAATCGACGGCGATCTCCTGTGCCGTGATGTGCCGGGCGTGCGGCCCCGCGAGGTAGGCGACCTGTTCGGCCACCTCTTCGGCCTCGACGACGTAGTCGGGGAGCGCGAAGCCGTCCTCGCCGACTTCGGCCGTCTCGAACCCCTGCTCGGCGAGTTCCTCCTGTTTGGCGATCATCTCCTCGATGCGCGGCCCCCGGACCGGGCCGGGGAGGACGCTGTTGACCGTGACCTCGTCGTGACCGAGTTCGTAGGCGAGCGTGCGCGTGAGACCGATCAGTCCCATCTTCGAGGCGGCGTAGGCCGTCCGGTTCTGGTAGGGCCGCTTTCCGCCGATAGAGCCGATGTTGACGACGCTCCCCCTGTCGCTCGCTCGCAGGTGCTCGCCGGCGTGTTTCGTACACGTGAGCGGCCCCGTCACGTTCACCTCCTGGGTGTAGGTGAACTCCTCGGGGTCGACGCGGTCGAACGGCTGGACGGGTCCGCCGATCCCGGCGTTGTTGACCAGACAGTCGAGCCCGCCGAGTTCATCGGCCGTGGCGGCGATAGCGGACTCGACCTCCTC
>JBEPXB010000234.1:0-5358 GCA_041642135.1 Halobacteriales archaeon
GCCATCGAGGCGGCCTACGGGGCGGTCTCGCCGACCGCGCTGCTGATGCCGAACACGGTCAACGGGCTCGACTACGCGCCGGCGGTCGCGAGCTCGCTCGACCTCCCGCTCGTCACCGACGTGATCGAGTTCGACGCGAACGACGGGATCGAGGTCACCCGCGAGCAGTACGGCGGGAAGGTCGAGACCACCTACGAGGTCGGCGCCGACGCGTACGCTCTGACGATCCGGCCCGCCGAGTGGCCAAAGGCCGAGGGCGCCGGCGACGCCACGGTCGAGCCGCTCGACGTCGATATCGACGAGTCGCGGGTCCGCTCGACGGTCAACGGCTTCGAGGAGGTCGCCGGCGGCGACGTCGACATCACCGAGGCCGACGTGCTCGTCTCGGTCGGCCGCGGCATCGAAGAGGAGGAGAACATCGTGCTGGTGCAGGAGCTCGCCGACGCCCTCGGCGCGACGCTCTCCTCCTCGCGACCGATCGTCGACAACGGCTGGCTGCCGAAGAACCGCCAGGTCGGCCAGTCCGGCAAGGTCGTCACCCCGGACGTCTACATCGCCATCGGCATCTCCGGGGCGGTCCAGCACGTCGCCGGCATGAAGGGTGCCGACACGATAATCGCGATCAACACCGACCCGAACGCGCCGATCTTCGACCTCGCGGACTACGGCATCGTCGACGACCTGTTCGACGTCGTCCCCGAACTCATCGAGGAGTTCGGCGGCGAGGCCCCCGAGATCTGAAGCGGTCGTCCAACTCGACCCTACCGTCTCGGTTCTCTCCGCTCCCTCCGACTAGCCGCGTCCCGCGGCGTCAGTCGACGGCGTGCTCGTCGAGCGCGCTCGGGACCGACAGGGCCGGAACGCCGAGCGCGAGCGGGACGGCCGCGACGCTTCCGAGGAGAAAGCCGAACCCCGAGACCGCGGCCAGCCCCGCCAGGACCAGCCCGAGGACCGACGGGACCGGCGAGAGCCGGACCAGCGTGCGCCCGGCCTCGCGGAGCCGCTCCCGGTCCGGCTGGCCAGCGAGGTAGGCCCCGACCCCGACGGCGAAGTAGACGAGCGTGAGACAGAACCCGGCGAGGACGGGGAGGAACGGTCCGTTCGGCGGGACCCCCGGCATCGTCCGTGGACCGTCCTCGGCGCGGTGTATGTCTTCCGTATTCGCCCGCTTCGTATGACCGGGTGGCCCGAAACCGTCGTGGTGCGCGCGGCTCTCCCGACGGGGCTTCGCGAGCTCACCCGGAGAGGTAGAACTCCCGGCGCGGTCGTCCTGTTCGGGGTAGTACGAGGTGAGGCGTTCGACCATCGAGGCGAGTTCGTACGCCCCCACCCGGTTGTTGGTGGACAGGAAGACCCTGATATCCGGATATCGCTCGGCGTCGTGTCCGTCGCGTTCGAGGTACCGGGCGGTCTGTGGGTCGACGTTCTCGTCACAGAGGACGCGATACCCCGTCACTCCTCGTCGAGATCGGCCAGCGACTACATCCCGCGGTCACCGGCGTCGCGTATCTGCTCGGCCCGCCGGCGCTCGACCGCCGCCATCTCACTCGGGTGTTCGTGGTAGTATGCGAGCGCGTGGTAGACGTCCGCCACGTCGAGGTCGTATCGGTCGGCGACGGTCTCGGCCGACAGCCCGGCCTCCTCGACCCACTCGGCGACCTGCCGGACGGTGATGCGGCGACCTTCGATCCGGGGTTCACCACCCATCACGGCATCGTCGCTTACGACGCGAGCGGTTCGCTGTGCCATCGTCGATGCGTAGACCGCCATCGGTGTTAGGGGTTCGCCGCCGATCTCGTCGGCTCGGACCGGGACCCGCCCCGTACGCAGCCGTCTGCCGGGCGAACGAGACCCTCCAGAACGTCACCGTTCTCACTCGCTTCCGTCACCTACTTGCCCGGAGCGGCCCTCCGTATGAACGATGGAGTACCTCGAGCGCCGACGGGCCCGCATCGAGGACCGGCTGGCCGAGGTCCTCGACGGCGTGGAGCCGTCGGCGCTGGCCGAGCAGGTCCGGCACGTCTCGCTGTCGGGGGGCAAGCGCGTCCGGCCGACGGTGACGGTCCTCGCGTGCGAGGCGGCCGGCGGCGACCCGGGGCTGGAGGACGACACCGATGGGACGGCGCTCGACTTCGCGGTCGGCGTCGAACTCGTCCACAACGCCTCGCTCGTCGTGGACGACATCATCGACCGCGCGGCGCTCCGCCGGGGGGTGACCGCCGCCCACGTCGAGTACGGCCACGGCCCGGCGATCGTCGCGAGTAACGGGCTGCTCGGCGAGGCGTTCGCGCTGTTCTCCGCCGACGAGGAGGCGATGCAGGCCGTCGCCGAGGCGATGGTCGAACTCGGCGAGGGCGAGGCCACGGAGCTCGTCGACCGGCCGACGAACGAGTCGGAGTACGTCGACCTCGCCCGGCGGAAGACGGGGGCGCTGTTCCGCGCCGCGGCCGAACTCGGTGCTATCGCCGCCGCCGCCGATCCCTACACCGTCGAGGCGTTCGGCCGCTACGCCGAGCAGGTCGGCATCGCCTTCCAGATCCGCGACGACGTGCTCGACGCGACAGCCGACGCCGAGGACCTCGGCAAACCGACGGGACAGGACGCCGAGATGGAGCGACCCTCGCTCGTCCGCATCACCGACCTGAGTCCCGAGGAGGCCAACGAGCGGGCGGAGGCCCGGAGCGCCGACGCGCTCCGGGCGCTCGACTCCGCATCCGTGGGGGGTGGGGACTCCCGGGCGATGGACTACCTGCGCGACCTCGCGGAGTTCGTCGTCGTCCGCGAGCGGTGAGCGTCGGGCCCGACCCGGGTCGGCACGACCGGATACCGTCTCCGTTCTCAGGTGTCAGCGTCGACGTCGGCATCGAGTTCGACCCCGTGAAACTCGAACCGGGCGCCGCCGTCCTCGCCCTCCGAGATACTGACGTCCCAGCCGTGGGCGTCGGCGACCCGGCGGACGATGGCGAGGCCGAAGCCGGTCCCGTCCTCCGTGGTCGAGTAGCCGGGTTCGAATGCCCGCTCGCGCTCCCCGGCGGGGATGCCGGGACCGTCGTCCTCGACGTAGAACCCCGCCTCCTCGAGCGGGCCGATCCGGATCGAGACGTCCTCGCCGGTGTGGTCGACCGCGTTGCCGAGCAGGTTCTCGAGCGCGTGTCTGAGCCGGTCCGGGTCGGCGCGGAGCCGGAACGGTTCCGCGACCTCGAGGCCGGCGCCGGCGTCGGCGGCGCCGACCAGCCGCCGGCACTCCTCGGCCAGCGGCCCGACGTCGATCCACTCGAGGTCGTCCACGGCCCGCCCCTTCCGGGCGAGGACGAGCGTGTCGTCGACGATCGAGGCCATCCGTTCGACCGCGTCGGCGATCGGCTCGAGGTGTTCGTCGCAGTCACAGTCCTCCCTCGCGAGACTCACCCGTCCCTGGGCGACGCTCAGCGGGCTCCGCAGGTCGTGAGAGACGATGCTCGCGAACTCGTCGAGCCGCTCGTTCTGCCGGCGGAGTTCCTCCTCGTACCGCTTGCGCTCGGTGACGTCCCGGGAGACGCCGGTCACGCGGACGATCTCGCCCTCGTCGTACACCGGCCACCCGCGGGTCCACACCCACCGCCGGTAGCCCTCCCGGGGATTGACCCGGAACTCCATCTCCGTCGGCTCCCCGTCGGAGATCCGTTCCATGGCCGCACGGACCGCCTCGCGGTCGTCCGGGTGGATCCCCCGGAGGAAGTCCGTCCCCTCGCTGTCGAGGGCCCCCGACGGCCGCCCCCACACCTCCTCGTAGGCGTCGTTGATGAAGATCACCTCCTCCCAGTCGGCGGAGAACATCCAGAGGACGTCGGAGGTGCTCTCGAACAGCTGGGACAGCATCCGGCGCCGCTCGTCCGCGTCCGGCTCCCCCTCCATGTCCCCGATACTGTCGCTAGCGGTACAAATCACTGACGCTCGCGTGCATGGACCGGAACGGGCTACGGCGTCGCCTCGACGTCGGGCGGGCGGGGGAACCGCTGTTCGGCGACGGCGAACGCGAGAGTGCTCATCACGCCGAGCAGCGTCCCGCCGGCGAGCGCCGCCGCGAGGTACGAGAGGTCGACGAGGCCGAGGAAGAACGCCGCGAGCGCGTGAGCGACCAGCGCGATGGCGAGCACGTAGAACGGCGCGTTGAGGTAGCGCCACCGGAACCCGCCGGAGAGGTACTCGTCGGTGACGCGGCCGAGCGAGGCGATGACGCCGGCGGCGGCGATCCACTGGACGGCGCCGTAGGCGAGCGCGGCGACGAGGACGCCCAGGGGAAGGGTCGCGTTCGCGGTGTCGGCCCGGACGCTCTCGACGAACTCGAGGCCGCTGAACCCGCCCACGAGGAGGAGCGCGGCGGCGACGAAGTAGGTGACCAGCTGGACGCGACCGCCGTACAGCGCCTCCCTGACCTGCTCGAAGGCTTCGTCGATGGTCTCCTCGAGGCCGAGCCCCCGCGCGAGAACGTAGAGCCCCAGGAGCGCGGAGACGGCGCCGAACGTCGAGCCCGGCAACCCGAGCGAGTCCGCGAGGATGGCGATCGGGTAGATCAACAGGAGGATGCCAAGCGGGACGAGGATGGTCCCCCGGGTCTCGGGGTCGTCGAGCACCTGTTTGATGGTGTAGTACATCGACTCCAGGTTCTGTGCCTGACGGACGACCACCCGGCGGACGCCGTCGATGGGGACCCGCGAGCGGATGACCGGGACGACCGACTCGTCCTGTGCGCCGTCGGTGACGACGAGCGCCCGGACGTCCTCGCCGGTCGTGAGCGAGGCGAGGACGGTGTCGACCTCGTCGCCGACCTTCCGGTTGGCGGCGACGTCGCTCCGGGCGGTCCCCGTGACGACCGCCACCTCGACGGCCTCGTCGTCGATCGAGTCGTAGAGGTGGAGCCCGGCGAACAGGACGTTCACGTCGGAGTCCTCGGGGTCGACGGTGGCGAGGTCCGTCGCCGCCCGCTGTACGGCCTCCCGGCCGATGACGGGCGTCCGGTGGCCGGTCTTCCGGCCGAGGTCGTCGTCGAGGTCGACGCACAGTACGAGCAGCACGTTCGGAACGGGGTAGGCCCTCCCCCGTTAACCGTCTTTCGCGTGTGTCGGGCGCTGACACATGTCGTGCGGACGCGATCGCGGTGTACGGGACCCCGTGCGTGCTGATCTCGCCCCGCGTCCGTGGGAAGCGCTCATACGGTCGTGCGTAGTCTTTCACCGGTGGTCGCCGACCCCGTCCGGGCGCTCACCGATACATCGGTACGCACGACCGTATCAGGCCGTTCCCCACGTCCAGCGGGCGTCGAGGGCGTAGCGGTAGAACCCCGAGAGGAAGACCGCGACGAGGTTCGCCCCGAGGTAC
>JBEPXB010000235.1:0-5354 GCA_041642135.1 Halobacteriales archaeon
TTTTGCAATTCGGATACGACCGCCCTTCGTGCGCCACAACCCGGGACCACGGCCGATCCGACGGTCCACGGTGCGCGTTACCGCGCCTTCCTCGGCCGGTTTCGTGGTGGTTATGTACTCGCCGAACGAACGTACGACCGATGGCAGAGACAATCAGCGCGTTCCGGTCGCTCTCCGCGGACCAGCGCGTCCGCTTCGGGACGATCGCCATGCTGGTCGGTATCGTACTCATCGGCGTCCTCGGGTTCGCCAGCCTCCCGTCGGTGGCGCTTCAGGTCGTCATCGGCGTCCTCGGCGTGGTCGTGATGGTCGCCGGCGTGCTCCTCGTCGGGACGTCCGAAGGAACGGTCTGAACGCTACCAGTCGATACGCTCCTTCTTCCGCCAGAACGCCCCGCCCCGGCTCCCCGGCGCGAACCGGGCGAGCCATACCGGCGTCGCCGCACCCTCCTCGAGACTCCGTTCCGCCCCCTCGCCGCCCATATCCGTTCGCACCCACCCCGGACAGACGCTGTTGGCGATGAGTCCCCGTTCGCCGTACTCCCCGTGGAGGTAGGCCGTCAGCCCGTTCAGCCCCGTCTTCGACACCCGATACGACGGCGACCCCTCGTTCATGCCCTCGCCGAGCGCCCCCATCCCCGAGGAGACGTTCACGACCCGGCCGCCGTCGCGCTGGAGCAGCAGGGGGACGGCGTGTTTGCACAGTATCATGGGTCCGCGGAGGTTGACCGCGAGCGTCCGGTCGATCCGCCGGGTAGGCTCGGCGACGATGTCGTCGCCGAACCCACCGACTCCGGCGTTGTTCACCAGCGCGTCCAGCCGCCCGGCCTCGTCGTAGATACCGTCGACGACCGCCTCCACGTCGCCCTCCTGGGTGACGTCGAGCAGCACCTGTTCGGTTCCCTCGGGCGCCTCGTTCTCCCGTGATCGACTCCCTGCGTACACCGTGGCACCGAGGTCGACCAGCTGCCGGGCGATCTCGGCGCCGATGCCGCGGTTCGCCCCCGTGACGAGCGCGACCTGTCCGTCGAGCGAATCGTACAGTTCGACCCCGTCGTCGTCGCTCATACGCCGGGGAAGGTGCGCCCCCGGTGAAAAGCGAGTCGTTCGACCGCCCGCTACTCCGAGAGGTCCCGGCGCATCGCGATCTCGAACCACGGGCAGAGCCGGAGCTGGCGGTAGAGCCGCTGGTTCGCGTGGAGGTGCTCGTAGGGGACCCACATCCAGCCGCCGACCTCCTCCGGGTCGGGGTCGAGGGTGCGGTCGAGGAGCGTACACTTGAGCACCGCGCACACCTCCCACTCGAGCCCCTCGTCGAGGTAGTAGCGCTTGTACTCGAACTTGTCCGTCACCCGGAGGTCGCGGTACTGTGACTCCTCCAGCCCGAGCTCCTCGGCGAGGCGCTCGCGGGTGGCGTCCTCCTGTGACTGGCCCGGGTCGGGGTGTGAGGCGACCGTCCCGTCCCAGTAGGTGTCCCAGAGGCGCTTGTCGGCCGCGCGCTGGGCCAGCAGGACGTTGTCGTCCTCGTCGAACACCAGCACGGTGAACGCCCGATGACGGGTGCCGTCGCCGGTGTGGGCCTCCAGTCGGTTGACGACCCCCTGCTCGTTGTCCTCGGCGTCGACCGCGACGACCTCCTGCTCGGCGTTGTCGTGGACCTCCTCCGTCTCGGCGTCTGCCTCGGTCTCGGCCGCGACCCCGGCATCGCCGTCGGTGTTCATCTCGGTGCTCATACCCAGAGGTCGCTGGTCGGTCATATGGTAGCTTCGACTTCCCGAAACCCGGCCGGAGGGACCGCGGGCTCGCGGACGAACGCGGGAGAACTCGAACGGATGCCGATGGTGCCGACTCGACGATCGCCGCCGCCGGGGTCCCCCGGCGCTACTCGACGAAGCGGTACTTCCGCTCGCCCATCCGGCCCCAGCCGTCGAAGGCGAACTCCCCTTCGGGCGCGGTGAACTCCTCGAAGTCCGTGTCCTTGTCGTGGTTGTGGGCGTCGTGGACCGTCTCGTACTCCTCGTAGGAGAGCTCGTAGCGGTCCCGCAACTGGGAATCGACGTTCTCGCCCATCGCGGCGATCTCGGCCTCCCAGTCGGGCTGGACGGCCTCGGCGTGGATCTCCGCCTGCGCGCCCGACCCGTAGGAGGCGAGGAGCAGCGTCTCGCCAGTCACGTCCCGGCCTTCCTCGAGGGCGCGCTTGAGCGCGGCCGCACGGGCGACGTGGACGCTGCCGGTGTACCAGTTGCCGACGTGCCGGGAGATGTCGAGCGTCGGGTCGATGACGCGGTCGTACCAGTCGGCGTACCGGTCGGTCCCCTTCAGGGCGTCCGTGTATTCGGCGACGGCGTCGAAGTACTGCTCCTCGTCGTCGAACGCCTCCGGGCGGGGCTGGCGGCCGATCTCGGCCGCGAGCGCCTCCTCGATCTCCGTGTCGCGAGTGACGTGCCGGTAGGCGAGCAGCGCGGCCTTGCGGACCATCCCCGGGAACGGCGTGTGGAACGGCGCGTAGACGAAGTCGTCGGGGTGGACGTCGCCCGCGACGGACTCGTAGTCGACGAGGGCCTCGCGCATCCGCGCGAGGTAGACCTGGACCGAGCGCTTGCCGTCGACGCTCGGGAACTGCTGGTTCGGCTTCAAAAAGTCCGTCTCGTCGGCGCTGCCGTAGCCCTGCTCGGTCGAGAGCGTGACCACGTCGGGGTCCTCCGAGATGAGCATCGCGACGGCGCCCGCACCCTGTGTGGCCTCGCCGGGATCACCGCGCGCGTACAGCGCGGTGTCGGTCGCGACGACCAGCGCCGACCGACCGCGGTTCCGGCCCGCGCGGATCCAGTTGTACGCGTCGTCGATGATCTGTGTGCCCGCGACGCAGGCGAACTTCCGCTCGCCCTTGTTGGCGTGGTGGAAGTCGCCATCGAAGACCTGCTCGAGACAGCCCGCGATGTACGTCGAGACGGGCTTGGAGTTGTCGAACGCCGACTCCGTGGCGACGTCGATCCGGCCGATGTCCGCGGGTTCCAGTCCCCGGCGCTCCATCAACCGCCTCGCGGCGTTCGCCCCCATGGTCACGATGTCCTCGTAGACGTCCGGGAACGAGGAGGCGTACAACCCCAGTCCTTTCGTGTACTTCCCGGGGTCCTCGCCCTTCGCCGGCGCGAACGTCTCGGCCAGGTCCAGTCGGAGTTTCCCCGTCTCGATCTCTATCGCGTCGATGCCGACGTCCTTCATACCTTCCAGTTCGTCGAAACGGTATAAGTGTTTGTCGACGTAGATTTCGACAGTCGTCGAACTCGGGCCGGGTCAGGTCACGGTGAACGTCGCGGAGGAACTGCTGCCATCGGGGCCCGTGACGGTGACCGTGAACGAGCCCCCGTCGGCGTTGTTGCCGGGGTCGACGCCGTCGAGGCTCACCGTGACCGTGTCGCCGTTCGTCTCGGACCCGTCGGCCGTGTACGTGATCACCGCGTCGTTGTTGTTCCGTGTGGTGAACGTCGCGCTCCCGGCGCTGGTCCCGGCGACGCTCGCGCCCCTGTAGTCGATGCTGTTGGCCCCCGGGCCCTGGGCCGAACTCAGGTCGAGGGTGACCTGCTGGCCGCTCGTGAGGTCGTCGCCGAGCGTGAACGTCAGGTCCTGCGTCTGGGCGTTCTGGTTGTTCGCGCCGCTGAGATCCGTCGCGGACGCCGAACTCACGTCCGAACCCGGGACGGGAGTCGGAGTGGGGGTGGGCGCCGGCGTCCCGCCCCCGCCACCACCGCCGCCACCGCCGCCACCGCCGGCCTGAGCCGGGACGTCGACGAAGTAGTTCGAGCGGTCGCCGTCGTCGAACGCGAACCGGACGACGACGAAGTCGCCGTCCTTCGGCTTGAACGCCGCGTCGTCGAAGGCGAGACGGACCGTCGTCTCGTTGCCACCCCCGGAGAACGTCTGGCGCGTGGCCGGCTCCTTCGAGGCGCCGCCGACCGCGAGGTCGTCCAGGAGCGTCGTCCCGGTCGAGTTGTTCGCGACGTCGACCGTCGAGGGTCCGTCGCCGTTGTTGTCGAAGTAGAAACTGAACCGGCCCGCGGAGAGGTTCACCGACTCGCCCGTGTTCTCGAACGTCAGGAGGAGCCGGTCGCCGTTCGCGGGATCCCGCCCGGTGTCGACCAGCCTGACCGCGCCGCCGTCCGCGGGGTTGATGTCTCCGCCACCACCCCCGCCGAGCACCTCCGAGGGGTTCGTGTCCGGCGCGGCGCCGATCCCCGTGACCGTACAGGTGACGACGTACTCGGCGGTCGCGAGGTCGACCTCGACCCCGCCGGGGACGTCACGGACGTCGGTTACCTGTCCGCCCGCTGCCTGGAGCTCCTCGGCGAGCAGCGCTTCCCACTCGCTCGCCGAGAGCGCGGTCGAGACCGTCAGCGTCACGCTCGTGGCATCGGTCGTGCCGACGCCGGTCTCGGCTGGCGCGAACTCGAGCGAGACGGTGTCGCTCCCGCTCTCCGAGTACTCCGTCGAGAGCGGCGCGAGCGAGATCGTCTTCCCGTCGATCAGCGTCTGACCGGTGTCGAGACGGTTCGCCGACGGGAAGGCCCGGTAGACGACCGAGTTCTCGTAGACGACCTCGGGCGGGGACCGGACCTCGTTGTAGTCGGGCGCGTAGACCAGGGCCGAACTCGAGACGTTGTACGTCGAGTCGCCGTCGCGCTCCATGCCACAGACGTCCTCCAGGTTCACCCCCGTCGCGTCGAGGACGTACTCGCCCCCGCCCAGGGTCCGCGACCGGAGCGAGCCGCTCGGCGGGGGTGGGTTGACGCCGAATACCCTGGCCGGGTACGTCGTCCCGAGCTCCACGCCGACGGTGCGGCTCCGCCCCGTCGAGGACGCCTCGAGCAGGTCGTTCCGCAGCTCGACGACGTCGCCCTCCACGCGGTCGAGGTGGTTCAGCTCCACCCGCTCGTTCTGCTGGGGGACGGTCACCGCCTGGTAGCCCGACAGCGCGAGGACGAGGAAGCCGAAAAGCAGGACGGCACCGATCTGGACCGCCTGGCCGCGCTCCTCGACCCTTGGTCGCATCGGGGAACCGTACTCCGGTTCTGCACTAAAAGGGGCGCACCGGGTCAGTTCGTTACTCCGCCGCGCGCGCCGACCGCGCGCTACTCGTCGTCCTCCTCGACGACCTCGGGATCGGCGAGCGCCGTCTGGAGGCTGTCGAGCCCGTTGATCCACTCGGCGACGAGCCCGTACTCGAGCTCCTCGGCGACGGCCATGTCGAGTTCCTCGCCGTCGATGATGCGCGTGCCGGCCTGCGCGCAGTAGCCGATGGCGGCGTCTAAGTCCTCCTCGGCCTCGGCGTCGATGGCCGCCCGGACGTAGTCCTCG
>JBEPXB010000236.1:0-5342 GCA_041642135.1 Halobacteriales archaeon
GACCCTCGCCGTCGTCACCCTCCCGCCCCTCGCACGGGAAGCACTTGACCGCGTTCGTGTAGTAGGCGTCCCCGGCGTACCCGAGGTCGGCGACCATCGCCCGGACCTTCCGGCCGGAGGCCCGGGAAGTGTAGGCCATCCCCGTCCAGTTGCCACCCCGCCACCGCTCGGCGTCGGGGTCGCCCGCACCCGGCGCCTCGCCGACGACCACCAGCGAGGCGTCGCGGGGACCGACCCCCCACGAGATGCGCTCCCGGCAGTCGACCAGCGCCGGGCACCGCCGGCAGTCGCCGAGTACGTTTTGCTCGGCCGGGTCGGGGTAGCGGGCGTCGACGGGGTTCCTCACGGACGGGTCACGGAGATACCGTCGCATCCGGCGGACGAAAGCGTGCCGCCAGGTGTCCCGACGACAGGAGACGACGGGATCCGATCGAGGCGTCGACGCCGGTCCTCGCTCTCGCTCGGGGGAGGACCGGTTTCGATGCAGCGCTCACCGCCCGAAACCATCGATACGTTTATACCGCAAGCGTTAGGTGCGGCTCCGACCTAGTGAACGCGTGGCACGGATAGACGAACGGAGCGAGGGGAGCGGTCACCTGCCGATCGAGCGCGACCGATACGGCTCGTTCACGCTCACGGACGGTGACTTCGTGGTGTTCGACCGTCGTGACCCGGACGTGTGGCTCCGGTCCTCGGTCACCGTCGACATCCGGCAGTAGGCGGCTGCTCGCCGGACGGCACCACCCGGGGAGGTGGGCGGAGAGGCGCCCCCACGTCGGCGTCGGCCTCGCGCGACGTGGGGTCGTCCCCGACTCGACCGTCGGGCACGGCTCGTCACCCGGGTCCGCTGGAGTCCTCACTCGGTCAGCGGCAGGACGAACCCGAAGACGATGGGCGAGAGGAAGGCGACGACGAGGCCCAGTATCTCCAGATCCAGTAGGAGCGTGTCCTCCCAGGGAGGGAGCGGTCCGACGAGTGCCGGGAGGAACGCCTCTCCCGTGGCGCCGACGAGCAGCATCGCGAGTCCGAGGAAGAAGCCGCGCTTGGTCAGTTTCGGGTAGTCGAGGTTGCCGTATCGACCCATACTCGGACGGAGGGGGGTGCGGAGCCTTATATGAATCGACCCGCGAGCCGCGCGACACGCCCGAGTGCGGACGGTCCGGGGACGGGAACCCCCGCCACGCGGGGCCGACACCGTTCGAGTGGCATACGAACCGTCCCCGGGCGTGTCCATCCGACCCGACCGTGTCGCGTGTGATCGTGTGACGATCACTCTCGGAAGGGTGATACCGGTGGCTCCCGGATGGCCGGCCATGCGAATCGACGCGTTCGAAGCCCTGGTCGCGTTCGCGGTGGCCACCGTGGACATCGTCGGAACCGTCGTCCTGACGTACATCGGGATCGAGGCCGAACTCCTCGCCGTCGCCGACCTCGCGGCCGGGGAGTTCGCCGTGGGCGCGTGGCTGCTGGTGATGGGAGCGGTGGCGCTGTTCTTCGGGCTGGAACTGGTGGGTCGACGCCGGCTGCTCCCGCGGCTGGTCGGCCTCGTCTCGCGGGCCTGATACGGTCGTGCGCAACCGTTTTCAGCGATCTTTAGGACGATCGGTGTCTCGACCGGTGGGACGGAACGAGGGGCCGTGAGGCGGCAAAGAATTACGCACGACCGTATGAACGGGTCCGACCTGCACGGACCCGACTCCCCCGTCCGACGTCCGACCGACGACGTTCCGACCGACGGGTGAAACACCGCCGCCTGCCCGACCGATTCCCCTTTAGTGGCGGGCGTTCTCCCCCCGTGTATGAACCGCTTCGCGGAGGTGGACGACCAGTACGACCCCCACGCGGTCGAGGAGCGGACCTTCGACCACTGGGAGGCGGTCGACGCCTACCGGAAGACGAAGGAGCACCGCGCCGACGGGGAGGACTACTTCTTCGTCGACGGGCCGCCGTACACCTCCGGGGCGGCCCACATGGGGACGACCTGGAACAAGACGCTGAAGGACGCCTACATCCGGTACCTCCGAATGTGCGGCTACGACGTGACCGACCGCCCGGGCTATGACATGCACGGGCTCCCCATCGAGACGAAGGTGGAGGAGCGCCTCGGCTTCGAGAACAAGAAGGACATCGAGGCGTTCGGGATGGAGAACTTCATCGAGGAGTGCAAGTCCTTCGCCGAGGAACAGCTGGAGGGCCTCCAGGAGGACTTCCAGTCGTTCGGCGTCTGGATGGACTGGGAGAACCCCTATAAAACGGTGTCGCCGGAGTACATGGAGGCCGCCTGGTGGGCGTTCAGCAAGGCCCACGAACGCGGGCTCGTCACCCAGGGCAAGCGCTCGATCACGCAGTGTCCCCGCTGTGAGACCGCCATCGCGAAGAACGAGGTCGAGTACCACCAGGTCGAGGACCCCTCGATCTACGTGAAGTTCCCGCTCCGCGAGGGCGAGCAGAGCGAGCCCTCGGACGGAGCGAGCGGCGAAGCCGCGAGCCGCGAGCGCGAGGGCCACCTCGTCATCTGGACGACCACGCCCTGGACCATCCCGGGCAACACGTTCGTCGCCGTCGGCGGGGACGTCACCTACGCGAAGGTCCGCGCAGAGAAGGACGGCACCGAGGAAGTCCTCTACGTCGCGAGCGACGTCGTCGAAGAGGTGCTGAAGAAGGGCCGCTACACGGACTACGAGGTCGAGGAAGAGCTCTCGGGCGAGGAGATGGTCGGCTGGACCTACGAGCACCCGCTCGCCGAGGAGGTCCCCGACCACCCCGCGTTCGACGGCGCGCTCGAGGTCTACACCGCCGACTACGTCGAGGTCGACCGGACGGGACTCGTCCACTCCGCACCCGGGCACGGCGAGGAGGACTTCGAGCGCGGGCGGGAGCTCGGTCTCGAGATCTTCTGTCCGGTCGGCGGCGACGGCGTCTACGACGAGCGCGCCGGGACGTACGCCGGGCAGTTCGTCCGCGACGCGAACGAGGACATCCGCGCCGACCTCGAGGCGAAGGGGCTGATGCTGGCCGACGAGACGTACGTCCACGACTACGGCCAGTGCTGGCGGTGTGACACGGACATCGTCCAGATCGTCACCGACCAGTGGTTCATCACGGTCACGGACATCAAGGACGAACTCCTCGCGAACATCGAGGACAGCGAGTGGTATCCCCCGGAAGCGCGGGACAAGCGGTTCCGCCAGTTCGTCGAGAACTCGCCCGACTGGAACGTCTCCCGACAGCGCTACTGGGGCATCCCGATCCCCATCTGGACGCCCGACGGCGGTCCGGAGGGCGAAAGCGCGGGCGCGTCCGCGGACGGCGAGGCCGAAGATGGCAACGGCTGGTCGGGCGACATGGCCGACGCCATCGTCGTCGGCACGCGCGAGGAGCTCGCGGAACTCGCCGACCAGGACGTCGACCCCGACGAACTCGACCTCCACCGACCCACCGTCGACGACCTGACCATCACCCGCGACGGGACGACCTACACGCGGGTCCCGGACGTGTTCGACGTCTGGCTCGACTCCTCGGTCGCTTCGTGGGGCACGCTGGACTACCCCGAGCGCGAGGACGAGTTCGAGGAGCTCTGGCCCGCCGACCTCATCATGGAGGCCCACGACCAGACGCGGGGCTGGTTCTGGTCGCAACTGGGCATGGGCACGGCGGCGCTCGGGGAGATCCCGTACAAGCAGGTCCTGATGCACGGCTGGGCGCTCATGCCCGACGGCCGGACGATGTCCAAGTCCCGTGGCATCCTCGTCGACCCCAAGGAGGTCATCGAGGAGTACGGGGTGGACCCGATGCGGGCGTTCCTGCTCGCCCAGACCCCGCAGAGCGACGACATGCGGTTCTCCTGGGACGAACTGGAGAACAAGCAGCGCGATCTGAACATCCTCTGGAACGTCTTCCGGTTCCCGCTGCCGTACATGCGGATCGACGGGTTCGATCCGGAGGCCGTGACGATAGACGATGTCCAGCTCGAGACGGTCGACCGGTGGGTGCTCTCGCGCCTGCAGACCGTCGAGGCCGAGATGACCGACTCGTGGGAGGAGTTCCGTCAGGACCGCGCGCTCGACGCGCTCCTCTCGTTCGTCGTCGAGGACGTCTCGCGGTTTTACATCCAGGTCGTCCGCGAGCGGATGTGGGAGGAGCGCGACAGCGAGTCAAAGAGAGCGGCCTACGCCACGTTCTACCACGTGCTGAGCGAGGTCGTGGCGCTGCTCGCGCCGTACACGCCGTTCCTCGCCGAGGAGATATACCAGAAGCTCACGGGCGACGCCGGCCACGACACGGTCCACGTGTGCGACTGGCCCGAGCCCGACGAGAACCTGCGCGACCCCGAACTCGAGGCGGACGTGGCGGTCCTGCGCGGTGTCGAGGAGGCCGGCGCGAACGCCCGCCAGCAGGCCGAACGGAAGCTCCGCTGGCCCGTCTCGCGCGTGGTCGTCGCCGCGGACGACGAGGAGACGGCGAGCGCGGTCGACCGCCACCGCGACCTGCTCTGCGAGCGGCTGAACGCCCGCGAGATCGAACTCGTCGAGCCCGGCGAGGAGTGGGCCGAACTCGCCTACGGCGCACGCGCGGACATGTCCGTTCTGGGACCCGAGTTCGGGAGCGAGGCGAGCGAGGTGATGAACGCGCTGAACGAGGCGAGCGTCGACGAACAGACCGTCGAGGCGCTGGAGGACGCGGTGTCGGAGTCGCTCGGCCGCGAGGTCGACCTGACAGAGGAGATGGTCGAGTTCGTCACCCGCACGCCCGAGGGCGTCGAGGGGACGACGTTCCGGGCCGGTGGCCGCGAGCGCGGCGTCGTCTACGTCGACACGGCGCTAACCGAGGAGATCGAGTCCGAGGGGTACGCCCGCGAGGCCATCCGCCGGATCCAGGAGATGCGCAAGGACCTCGACCTGGACTTAGAGGCGGAGGTTCGCGTCGAACTCGACGTCCGCGACGACCGCGTGGCCGACCTCGTCCGGCGCCACGAGGACCTGATAGCCCGCGAGGTCCGGGCGGCCGAGTTCGGCGAGGTGGCGGACGGCCACCGCAAGGAGTGGGAGGTCGAGGGCGTGACGATGGAGATCGCGGTCGAGTCGCTGGCGGCCCCCTCCGCGTCGGACTGACGGGTCCGGGCGACCGCCTCGGACCCACGAATCCGGTCGACGAGACCGGTCGGCGTCACTCGACTCCTCACTCGTCCCCCGTCCGGGACGCCTCGCCCGAGCGGTACAACCGGCCCGCCGCGCCGAGGAGCGACCCGAGCAGGCTCGCCGCCAGGTCGGCCCATTCGGGCTCTCTCCCGGGGATCCGCCCCTGGATCCGACCGAGGATGACGGCGTAGCCGGTCGAGAGCC
>JBEPXB010000237.1:0-5339 GCA_041642135.1 Halobacteriales archaeon
GTCCGCGAGCGCCAGCCACCCGGCGGCGCCCGCGAGCATGACGCTCGCGCCGACGAAGAGGAGGACGAAGTGCTTCCACGAGGAGTCCATCTCTCCCGCTCCTATCCGGTCGACCGAACTAAACGTTACTCAGCCTGAAACGCCGATTTTACTCTACCCTTCTCGCTCCCCCTACCCGTCGAAGTCGCCGAAGGTCATCTGTCCCCGTCTGACCCGGTCGGAGTCCGCATCGGTCCGTTCGTCCCCGCTTCGGGCGTCGGCATCGGCGTCGGCCGAACCGTCGGCGTACGTCCCGAGCTTGGCCTGTTCGCCGCCGAACTCCAGGTTCGAGACCCGAACGCCGAGTTTTCGGACCCGCTCGTCGACGAACTCGGAGAGGAGCTCCAGCGTCACCCGCTCGACCAGGTCCGGGTCGTCGACCGGCCCCGAGAGCGACCGTGCGCGGGTGTTCACGTCGAACGGCGGCGTGACCACCTTCACGCCGATGGTCTTGTAGAGCGCCCCGCGCGAGCGGGCGCGGTCGGTCACCGACGCGGCGAGTTCGCGCACCTTCTCGCGCTTCCGGTCGGAGTCGGCGGTCGCCTCGACGAACGCCGACTCCGAGGAGAGGCTCTTCGGGTCGCCCTGTGGCTCGACCGGCCGGTCGTCGCGGCCGTTGGCCCGGTCGTGGAGCGCCCGAACCGCTCCGCGAGTTCGGCCGGACCGGCGACCGCGAGGTCGCCCGCCGTCTCCACGCCCATCCCGCGGAGTTCCCCGGCGGTGACCGGCCCGACCCCGTGGAGCGCCTCGACGTCGAGCGGCGCGAGGAACTCGCGGACCTCCCCCGGCCGGACGACCACGAGGCCGTCCGGCTTGTCGTGGTCGCTGGCGATCTTCGCCGCGCTCATGTTCGGCGCGACGCCGACGCTCGCGACCACCCCCACCTCCCGCTCGATGCGACCCTTCAGGTCCGCGGCGAACGCCTCGGTCTCGTCCCACCCGACGGGCGTGACGTCCAGGTACGCCTCGTCGATGCTCACCTCGCGGACCGTGCCGGGAAGGTCGTGGAGTATCCCCTTGACCTCGTCGGCGACCGACTCGTAGTACTCCATGTCCACCGGCCGGTAGTGGCCGGTCCTCTCGACCTCGCCAGCATCCCTGCCCTCGTCAGCGACCCCGTCGTTCCCGCCGTCTTCGCTCCCCTTCCCGTCCTCGACGTCGACGCGGCGCGGGAGGCGCTCGAGCGCCTCCGAGATCGGCATGGCCGACTCGACGCCGAACTCGCGGGCCTCGTAGGAGGCGGTCGCCACCGCGCCGTGGCTCTCGCCGCCCTCGTAGCCCATTCCGACGACGAGCGGTTCGCCCTCGAGTCCCGGCTCCCGGAGCCGCTCGCAGGCCGCGTAGAAGCAGTCCATGTCGACGTGACAGACCACGCGGTCGGGTCCCTCCTCGTCGGGGGCACCCGGCAGGCGCGGGCCGTCGCCGGTGCTCACGCCGACGCGTAGGACGCCACTCGGCAAGAAGGGTCGGGTACCGAGGCGGAAGTGGAGTTCCCGGCGAACGTCCCCGGATCGACCGTCGGCAGCCGCTCCGGACGGCCGGCTCGGTACTACGTCCGCGCGGCGATGACTGTCGGCTCGGCGCCGACTCGGTGGTACGTGTGGGGTTCGGTGTTCCCCGAGCGTCGGTGCGCCGTCAGTTGAGCATCGGATGGTCGATCGGTTCGAACCGGTAGCCACAGGCGGGACACTCCACCAGTCGACGGCCCTCGTCGGTACTGACAGTCGCGAAGCGACCGCTCCAGTTCGTGTGGCCACATCCCGGACAGCGACGGGCGAGCGGCGGTATCATGGGCGATTCGGCGTCCGTCCGTAGCCGTCCGTGGCGTAAGGGTCTGCCGGCGACCGGGGAACGCTACCGGGGCCCGTCGATAGAGAGCGGCTCGAAGCGGTCGACGGGCGCGTCGAGGCGGTCGAGGTTCGCGACCAGCGCGTCCCGGACCTCCCCCGGCGCGTCGGGACGAACACTCGCGACGATCCGGCCCTCGTAGCGATGGGCCTCGAGCTGCGAGCGTGCCTCGTAGTGCCGGCCGTAGCCGACGGAGCCCCGGGCGACGTCGCTGTCGAACGTCTTCTCGCGGAAGCCCACCCCGTACAGTAGCGGTCGGACTCTTCGCGCCCGGACGGGCGCGGCGTCCCCGTCCGGCTCGGGTCACCGGGTACGACGGGTCGGCCTCGAAGTCGGGCGCGTACCCGCCCGGTACCCGCTCCCTCGTACCGTCGTCGGCGACCTCGTGGACGACGAACCGCGGGACGGTGCCCCCGTAGAGGTGGGCGACGACGGCCGGACGCAGGCCGCCCCCGAGCGGCGGCGCCTCCCCGACGTGGACGACGGCAACGAGGGTGGTCACGGCCGCCGTTCGGGCCCACGGTGCCTGATACGGTCGTGCGTAACCATTTTCAGCGATCTTCAGGACGATCGGTGTCTCGAGACCGGTGGGACGGAACGAGGGGCCGTGAGGCGGCAAAGAATTACGCACGACCGTATGAAGCTTCCTCTCGTCGGTCGTGTACTGGTCTCACCGAGCCGCGCAAAGTAAACTCGGCTCCGTGCCCTACCTCCCGGCGGCGGCCGGCGGGGACGACCGTCAGAGGCTCGACCTCTCCCCCCTTCCCCGCCCCGTCCGGGTGGTCCTTCCCGACCACCTGCGACGATGCGCTCCGGACGCCAGCGCGGCCGCCGTTTTAGTCCCTCACGCCCGTACGGGGCCCGTGAAGCGCCGCCGACTCCTCGCGCTCGCCGGCCTGGGTGCCGCGGCCTCGCTCGCCGGCTGTACCGTCGGGTACGCGGGAACCAGGAACCCCGAACCGGCGACCGGTTCGTCCCTCTCGTTGCCGGTCCCGGAGTCGGAGCTACGGCGCGCGGCGCCACGCGACGGCATCCCCGCCATCACCGACCCGGCGTTCGCGCCAGACTGGTCCGATGTCGCGATCGACTTCGGCTCGGAGACGACCTACCGGCCGCGGCTCGCGGACGACGACCCCGTCGTCGGGGTGGTCCGGGCGGACGTCGCGGGGGACGACGCCGACGGGCGCGGTCCGGTCGCCCGCGCGTACCCGCTGAGGATGTTGAACTGGCACGAGGCCGTCGACGATCGGTTCGGCGGGCCGCTTCTCGTGACCTACTGTCCGATCTGCCGGTCCGGGCTGGTCGCCCGGCGAACGGTCGGCGGCCGGACGACCCGTTTCGGCGTGTCGGGACAGCTCTTCCGGGAGAACCTCGTACTCTACGACGAGGCGACGGGGTCGCTCTGGTCGCAGATCCTCGCGACGGCCATCCGAGGTCCCGAGACCGGTGAAACGCTCGAGGTGCATCCCTCGGAGCTGACGACGTGGGGCGAGTGGAAGGGACGGTTTCCCGATGGGGAGGTGCTGCTCCCACCGCCGCTCTCGGACACCGTCGTCGGGAGGTTCCGGTTCGACTACGACTTCGACCTCGTCGGCCGGGCTCGCGAGAACGCCGCGTATCTGGAGGAACGGCTCGGCGACGACTTCGACGACTCCCGACTCCCGAAGCGGGCGCTCGTGCTCGGTGTCGCCGCGGACGGTGAGGCACGGGCATACCCGCTACTCGAGATGCGCGACGAGCCGGTCAACGACCGCGTCGGGGACCTCCCAGTGGTGGTCACGGCCCGCCGGGGGAGCTCGGTCGCGTTCGACCGCCGGGTCGGGGACCGGCCGCTTGCCTTCGAGCGCGCCGACCCGGGGTTCCTCCGGGCCGGCGGGTCGCGCTGGCGGGTCGGGACCGGCCGTGCCGTCGACGGGCCGCTCGAGGGCATCCGGCTGAACCGGGCCAACGTCCACCCGCCCCTGTTCTGGTTCGCTTGGCTCGACTTCCACCCGGGGACGACCGTGTGGGGACGCGACTGACCGGCAGGAAGCTCGTTCCGACCGCGAACACGGGACTACCGCGACGGGTCCCCGGACTCCGCGACGTCCAGCCCCTCGAACGTCCCGTCGAACCCCCCGATGTCGTAGAGGTACTCCCCGGCTTCGACGCGCTCGCGGAGGTCGGACTCCGCCGTGAGTTTCTCGCGAGCCCGCTCGAGAACGGCCTCGGCGTCGGCCGCCGGGACGACGGAGACGCCGTCGTCGTCGCCGACCACGACGTCGCCGGGCTCGACGACCACGCCGCCACACGAGACGGGAACGTTGATCGAGCCCGGAGCGCGCTTGAGCGGCCCCTCGGGGCTCAGCCCGCGGGCGTAGAGCGGGAACCCCATCGCCTCGACGTCGGCACGGTCCCGAACCGCGCCGTCAACCACGAGTCCGGCGAGGTCGTGAGCCCGGCAGGACGCGCACATCAGCTCTCCCACGAACGCCGCGCCGAGGTACCCGTCGCCGTCGACGACGAGTACGTCACCCGGCTCCGCCATCGTGATCGCCCGGTGGATGATCAGGTTGTCCCCGGGCGTCGCTTTCACGGTCAGCGCACTCCCCGCGAACTCGGCGCCCCGGTAGATGGGACCGATACCGGCATCCATCGCGACGCCCGCGTTCCCGGCCACGTCCGAGACGATCGGACTCGGGACGCCCTCGAAGTCCGAGACGAGTTCGGGGTCCGGTGCGACGTGTGACGGGCCCGACCGGTTCCGGGGGCGCCGTCCCGAGTGGGAGGCCCACGCGACTCGCTCCGTCGGAGCCGGTCAGTCACCGCCGGCGGGGTCGGCCGCTCGCGAATCGAGGTACACCCGGTCTGACAGGAGCAGTGCGATCGGGATCACCGAGAGGAAGACGATCCCGGCGAGGATCGCGAACGCCTGCCTGAGCCCCGCCACGTCCCCGATGTAGCCGACCACGGCGGGCGACGCCGAGGCGAGGAGGAGCGCGCCGGTCCAGAGGTATCCGAACGTCCGGCCCTCGTGGGCCGCGGGGGCGATGTCCGAGACGATCGCGTCACGGGCCGGGTTGAGCCCCCAGAGGCTCGCCCCGAGCAGGAGGAGTACGCCGAACAGCACGAGCGGCGAGAAGGCACCCGTCGCGAGCACCAGGAGTACGAGCGCTCCGGCGGCGAGAAAGCCGACGAGGACCGTCCGGTGGTCGTACCGGTCGACGAGTTCGCCCGTCCCGAGCTGGACGACGCCCGCGGTCAGCAGCAGCGCCGAGTAGTAGAAACTCGCCGTCGACGCGGGGGTGACGGTGAAACCCGCGAGCGAGAGCGAGTAGCTGTACTCACTGGTGATGAACTCGGGGAGGAAGACGTTCACGCCGGTGGTCGCGGTGATCTGGAGCACGAACGCAGCGAACACGGCGAGCATCGGGTAGACGTACCGACGGCGGTCGGCCCGCCACAGACTCGGG
>JBEPXB010000238.1:0-5317 GCA_041642135.1 Halobacteriales archaeon
GCCACCCCGACGGCGACTGCCCCGGAGACAACCGCCGGCGAGGGCGCGGGCCTCGGCGTCGGCGTCGGGGCGCTCGGGCTGGGACTCGGCCTCGGCCTCCGACGGTATCTCCGGGGGAGCGAGGACGACGACGGGGACTGACCGGGACGGTCCGACGATGGTCGACCGGTAGCTCCAGCGTCTCCCCGGCTCCCGGGAACCGCAACCCGTTACTCCCCCCGGGTCGCAGGCCGAGCCATGCAACTCGGACTCGTCGGACTCGGGCGGATGGGCCGCATCGTCGCCGATAGATGCCTCGCAGCGGGACACGACGTCGTCGCGTTCGACGTCGACGAGACAGCAGTAGCGGACGCCGCCGACGCCGGGGCCGAACCCGCTGACTCGATCCCGGCGCTCGCCGAGGCGCTCGGCGAGCGAAAGCGTATCTGGCTGATGGTGCCGGCCGGTGACCCGGTCGACGCCGCGCTCGCCGAACTCGAACCCCACCTCGGGAGCGACGATATCGTGGTCGACGGCGGGAACTCCCACTTCGAGGACTCGGTCAGACGGGCCGAGTCGTGCCCGGCGGCCTACCTCGACTGCGGCACCTCGGGCGGGCCCGCGGGCGCCGAACTCGGTTTCTCGCTGATGGTCGGCGGGCCCGAGCCCGCCTACGAGGAACTCGAACCCGTCTTCGACGCCGTCGCCACCGGCCCCGCGGGCCACGACCGGATGGGGCCGGCGGGCTCGGGCCACTACGTGAAGATGGTCCACAACGGCGTGGAGTACGCGCTGATGCAGGCCTACGGCGAGGGGTTCGAACTGCTCCACGAGGGCCGGTACGACCTCGATCTGGAGAGCGTCGCGCGTACCTGGAACAACGGCGCGGTCATCCGGTCGTGGCTGCTGGAACTCTGCGAGGAGGCGTTCCGCGAGGAGGGTAGCGAGTTGGGAGACGTCGCCGACCACGTCGCCGGCGGATCGACAGGGACGTGGACGGTCCAGGAGGCCCTGGAACAGGAGGTGCCGCTCCCGCTGATCTACGCGGCGCTCGCCGAGCGGTTCGGCTCGCGTGCGGGCGACCGCGGACGGTTCTCCCGTCGACTCGCGAACCGTCTCCGGTACGGCTTCGGCCGCCACGAGGTGGTGCGGACGGACTGATACGGTCGTGCGTAATTCTTTGCCGCCTCACAGCCCCTCGTTCCGTCCCACCGGTCTCGAGACACCGATCGTCCTAAAGATCGCTGAAAACAGTTACGCACGACCGTATGATAGGGATCAGCGGTCCTGCTAAAATCACCAGTTTATGATAGTTCCCGGGAGTCGTTGCCGAATACAGCACGCGGGGCTCGCGAAGTTCCACGGAGACACGGCCGCGATGATGGATACAACAGCCTTCCGGAGCATCGTCTCCGGTAGCTCGAATACGTTCTCTCTCGCAAATGCTGTCAATAGGAACGCACACTAGCTTATCTCCTTCAGGGTAGTTTATATTCTTTAGTGATATAAATGTCCATAGCAGCAAAGCCACCGGTAACGGAAGAAGAGATCGATGCGTTCAGAGCCGGACTCAGGGGTGAAGTGTTACTCCCAACTGACGAAGGCTACGACGAGGCACGGACGGTCTGGAACGCGACGATAGACAAACACCCTGCGCTCGTCGTACGATGTGCTGGCCCCGCGGACGTCATCAGCGCGGTGGCGTTCGCGAAGGAGCGCGACTTGCCCATCTCGGTCAAAGGCGGCGGACACAACATCGCTGGCAGGGCCGTCGAGGACGAGGCCCTCATGATCGACCTCTCGCCGATGAGATCGGTTCGGGTGGACCCGGACGCGAGGACTGCTCGCGTCGAACCGGGCGTCGTACTCAACGAACTGGACCACGAGACCCAGGCGTTCGGTCTCGCCACGCCCGTCGGCTACAACTCGACGACCGGCGTCGCCGGACTGACGCTCGGCGGCGGGTTCGGGTGGCTCTCGCGGAGGTACGGGATGACCGTCGACAGCCTCGTCTCGGCCGACGTCGTCACCGCGGCGGGCGACCTCGTCCACGCGAGCGAGACCGAAAACGAGGACCTCTTCTGGGGCATCCGAGGCGGCGGCGGCAACTTCGGGATCGTCACGTCCTTCGAGTTCCAGCTGCACGAGGTCGGTCCGACGGTGCTGTCCGGACCGATCGTCCATCCCTTCGAGGACGCCGCGGCGGTCCTCTCGGAGTACCGCGAGCTCGCCGCTGAAGCGCCCGACGACGTGACAGTCTGGTTCGTCATCCGGCACGCACCACCGCTGCCGTTCATCCCCGAGGAGTGGCACGGCGAGAAGGTCCTCATCCTGGCGGCGTTCTACGCCGGCGAGATGAGCGAAGGCGAGGAGGCACTCCAGCCGTTCCGCGACATCGGAGACCCCATCGTAGACGCGGTCGGTCCGCATCCGTACGCCGGCTGGCAGCAGGCGTTCGACGGGCTGAATCCCGAGGGAACGCGCAACTACTGGAAGTCACACAACTTCGCGGAGTTCACCGACGGCATGATAGAGACGTTCGTCGAGTACGGAGAGACGATCCCCTCCGAAGCGACGGAGATCGCCTGCGCGCAACTCGGCGGTGCGATCAACGACGTGCCGGTCGAGGCGACGGCCTATCCCCACCGCGGCGCCGAGTTCCTGATGAACCTCCACACCCAGTGGGAGGACCCCGAACAGGACGAGGCGTGTATCGCGTGGGCTCGCGAGTTCCACGAGGCGATGACGCCCCACGCGACCGGAGGCGTCTACGCCAACTTCGTCCCCGAGGCGGTGGGCGACCAGCAGGCGGCCTACCGCGAGAACTACGACCGGCTGGTCGAGGTCAAAAACGCGTGGGACCCGGAGAACCTGTTCCGGCTGAACCACAACGTGGAACCGACCAGATAAGCCAGTGATCGGGTGACACGTCTCGGCGATACCGCGACCACCACGGCAGACCCGGACGAGGGACCGCACCGATTCGAGATCGGGGCGTTCGACAGTACACTCGTCGACGATCCGCCCGTCGCAGTGAGACCCCCTCGCTGTTCCCCGAGACTCGCCGAGTTACCCGTACTCGGGCAGTACACTTTATTACAGTTTACACGTCAGTTCCGGGTCGGACGAGAAACCATGCCAACAGTTATCGAACTACGGGAGATGTACGAGGAGATGGTGCTGGCGCGGCGCTACGAGGAGCGCTTACAGGAGGAGTACCTGGAGGGGAAACAGCCGGCGTTCGACATCTCGGCCGGGCCGATCCCGGGCGAACTCCACCTCGCGGCGGGCCACGAGGCCTCGAGCGCGGGCGTGTGCCGGCACCTGCGCGACGACGACACCGTGACGGCGCCGCACCGGCCCCACCACGTCGCCATCTCGAAGGGCGTCGACCTCAAGCGGATGACCGCGGAGATATTCGGCCGCCGGACCGGTCTCTGCAAGGGGAAGGGCGGGCACATGCACCTGTTCGATCCCGACGTGAACTTCGCGTGCAGCGGGATCATCGCACAGGGCTGTCCGCCGGCCGTCGGCGCAGCGATGGCGGCGAAGAAGCGCAACGAGGACAGCGTGGCCGTCGCGTTCCTCGGCGAGGGAGCCATCGACCAGGGCGGGTTCCTCGAGTCGCTGAACCTCGCCGCGGTGCAGGAACTGCCGGTCGTCTTCGTGATCGAGGACAACGACTGGGCGATCAGCATGCCGAAAGAGCGAGTGACCGACGTCCAGGACGGCTCACAGCGGGCCGACGGGTTCGCCATGCCGGGCGAGCGCGTCGACTTCGACGACGCGGTGGCGGTCTACGAGGCCGCCGAGACGGCCGTGAAACGGGCCCGGGCCGGCAACGGGCCGACGCTGCTCGAACTGCAGGTCCACCGGCGGATGGGCCACTTCATGGGCGACGCCGAGGCCTACCGCCCCGACGAGGACAGGGAGTGGGCCGAGAAGCAGGACCCCATCCCCAAACTGGCCGACCGACTGCGCGACGAGGGGGTCGAGGACGTCGAGATCGAGGAGATCCGCGAGCGGGCCCACGACCGGGTCGAGGAGGTCATCCGGTGGGCGAAGGACCAGCCCGAACCCGACCCCGAGGAGGCCTACGAGGACGTGTTCGTCGACAGCGCGTCCGCGGGTGTCGGAGGTGACGACTGATGGCGGACGCCGAATCCGGGGCCGGCGAGGCCGGGACCTCCGAGCGCGACCTCACGATGAGCCGCGCGATGGTCGAGGCCATCGCGGGCGAGATGCGCGAGGACGAGGAGGTGTTTTACATGGGCGAGGACGTCGCCGACTACGGCGGGATCTTCGACTCGACGCAGGGGCTGCTCGAGGAGTTCGGTCACGACCGCGTGATGGACGTCCCGATCAGCGAGACGGCGTACATCGGCGCCGCCGTCGGCGCCGCCCAGCAGGGGATGCGCCCGATTGCCGAGCTGATGTTCGTCGACTTCTTCGGCGTCTGCATGGACCAGATCTACAATCAGATGGCGAAGAACACGTACATGAGCGGCGGGGCGGTCAACGTCCCGATGGTGCTGACGACGGCCGTCGGCGGTGGCTACAACGACGCCGGCCAGCACTCCCAGACGCTGTACGGGACCTTCGCCCACCTGCCGGGGATGAAGGTGGTCGTCCCCTCGACCGCCTACGACGCCAAGGGACTGATGCACAGCGCCATCCGCGACGACGACCCCGTGGTGTACATGTTCCACAAGCGACTGATGGGCATCGGCTGGATGCCGGCCCCCGAGGGGCCCAAGACACCCGTCCCCGAGGAGGACTACACGATACCGTTCGGCGAGGCCGCGGTCCGACGGGAGGGCGCGGACGCGACGGTCGTCACGCTCGGGCTCCACGTCCACCGGGCGCTCGCGGCCGCCGAGGAACTCGCCGACGAGGGGATCGAGACGGAGGTGATCGACCTCCGGACGCTCGTCCCGCTCGACACCGACACCGTACTCGAGTCGGTCCGGAAGACCGGGCGGCTGGTCGTCGTCGACGAGGACTACCGCTCGTTCGGCCTCACCGGCGAGATCGTCGCCCGGGCCGCCGAAGGGGCGCTCTCGGACCTCGAGGCGGTCGAACGACTCGGCATCCCCGACGTCCCCATCCCCTACTCGCGGAACCTCGAGAACGAGGTCGTCCCCGGGACCGAGGACGTGGCCGAGGCCGTCCGGTCGGTCCAGGGATGAGCGGCGATGCGGACGAGGGTGACGAACTCGTCGCAATCGACTCGGACGCCGCGTGGCCCGAGGACGCTGAGGACGTCGAGGAGGCCGTCGTCGCCAACTGGTTCGTCCGCGAGGGCGCCCGCGTCGAAGCCGGCGAGACGGTCTGCGAG
>JBEPXB010000239.1:0-5298 GCA_041642135.1 Halobacteriales archaeon
GGGACGACGGGGGCCTCGAGGACGAACCGCTCCGGACCCTCGACGTGATGCTCCCGGGCGGGTTCCCGGACGCGTTCCTCCGGTTCCGGGACCCCCGCGGGCTCTCCGAGACCTACGAGTCGTGGGTAGCGTCGGGCCGGATACGCCGCTCGCCAGGGTAGCCGAAGCCATCAGGGACAGTCGCTCGCGGCGAACGACCGCGGCTCCGGACCCTGCTCGACGAACCGCGTGGCGCCGGAGTCGAGGTCCACGAGCGCCGCCCGCCCGCCGTAGCCGTGGGTCTCGTCGTGGCCCCGGACGACCACGCAGGTCACGTCCCCGGGGACTTCGACGGCTGCCGAGCGGGTGAACTCGCGGGTCCCGTGGGCGTGGAGCAGGTCGCGCCGGCCGAGCCGCGTCCCGTCGAGCCGCTCGACCTGCCACCAGTTCGCGTAGCCGTCCTCCCCGTCGTCGTCGTGGTAGAGCGTGACGTCGAACTCGACAGTTTCCTCCGCCACGGAGACCGAGACGCCGGTGACGTTCGCCTCCCGGAGGTCGAGACCAGGGGTTCCCGTCGGGGTGGCCGCGGGCGCAGTCGTCGGATCCGGGGAGGCGGTTTCGTCGCCCTCGTCGGTCGGCGTGCCGTCGTCCGGAGCGCCGGTGGCACCGTTCGACGCCGGTTCGTCCGGGGGCGACGGGGTCGGAGAGCCGTTCGGCGACCCGGTACACCCCGCGAGCGCGGCCAGCGGGAGGGCGACGCCGGCACGGAGCAGGGAGCGTCGACGCATGGTCGGGAGTGGACCGGCCGTGACATACGTCCTTCGCGGACGTGTGGGCGTCCGACCCCCGGCGTCGAACCACAGCGTGTCGCGAGTCCGATAGCTTCCCGATACCTGTGGACCGGTTATCACGACGTGGACGGTCCCCCTCGTGTGAACCGGGACTCCCCGCCGCGCCGCTCGGCATGTCGACGATACGAACGGTTATGCCTCCCGACGACGAGTGACGGTATGGCACTCAGAGGGATCCCGGGGTTCCTGGCTCGACTGGTGGTGGGTGGCGTGCGGAACGACGCTCGGCGGTACCGGCGGGCGGTTCGACGGAACGTCAGGCGGACGTTCGGCAGACCGGTCCGGACGACGCTCTCGGGGACGTTCGTATTCGGGATCCTGCTGGTGCTGTACGTGGTGGCCTACCGCGGTGAGGCGACGATGGCCGCGATGGCGGCCAACGGCGGTGACATGACGCTCCCCTTGTTCCTGAGCCTGCTCCCCTCGCCGGTCCTGCTCGTCCCGGCCTACGTCGTCGTGGTGCTGCTCACGGCCGTCTCGATGCTCCTCTCGGGGATCGAGCGGGACGTGAACCCCGGTGGCGGGTACCGGTAGCCGCCGGAGACGGCACGTCTTCGTCCCTATCAGAGGTCGTCGTACAGCGGGTAGTCCGCACAGAGCGCGTCGACCTCCTCGCTCACCGCCTCCAGGACCGCGGGGTCGTCGTGGTCCTCGACCACGCGGTAGATCAGGTCGCCGACGTGCCGCATGGCGTCCTCGCCCATCCCGCGGGTGGTGAGCCCCGCCGTGCCGGCCCGGATGCCCGAGGGGTCGAACGCCGAGCGGGTCTCGCCGGGCACCGTGTTCCCGTTGAGGACGATCCCCGTCTCCTCCAGAGCCTCCTCGGCGGTCCCACCCGAGAGGTCGGGGTGGGAGTCCCGCAGGTCGACGAGCACGAGGTGGGTGTCGGTCCCGCCGGAGACGAGCGAGAGACCGTTCTCGGCGAGCGAGTCGCCGAGCGCGCGGGCGTTGTCGACGACCTGCCGGGCGTACTCGGCGAACTCCGGCTGGAGGGCCTCCTCGAATCCCACCGCCTTCCCCGCGATGTTGTGCATGAGGGGGCCACCCTGCGCGCCGGGGAACACCGCCGAGTCGACGGCCTTCGCGTGCTCCTCGTCGGTCATGATGATGCCGCCGCGGCCGGCGCGGATGGTCTTGTGCGTCGAGCCCGTGACGAAGTCGGCGACGCCGACGGGCGACTCGTGGACGCCCGCGGCGACGAGGCCCGTGATGTGTGCGATGTCGGCGAGGTGGTAGGCGTCGGCGGACTCGGCGACGTCCTGGACGCGCTCCCACTCGACCTCGCGGGGGTAGGCGGAGTAGCCCGAGACGACGATGTCGGGGTCGAACGCCTCGGCCTTCTCGGCCATCCCCTCGTAGTCGATGTAGCCCGTTTCGGGGTCGACCTCGTACTGCTCGACCTCGAAGAGCTGGCCGGCGAAGTTCGCCGGGTGGCCGTGCGAGAGGTGGCCGCCGTGGGTCAGGTCGAGCGAGAGGATCCGGTCGCCGGGGTCGAGGACGGCGAGGTAGACGCCCATGTTCGCCTGCGTGCCCGAGTGGGGCTGGACGTTGACGTGCTCCGCGCCCCAGAGCTCCTTCGCGCGCTCGACGGCGAGCGACTCGATGGTGTCGGCGTGCTCACAGCCGGCGTAGTAGCGCCCGCCGGGATAGCCCTCGGCGTACTTGTTCGTGAGTACCGAACCCTGTGCCTCCAGCACCGCGGGACTGACGTGGTTCTCGCTCGCGATCATCGCGAGCGTGCCGCGCTGTCTGTCGAGTTCGCCGACGAGGGCGTCCGCCACCGCCGGGTCAGTCTCCCTGACGTGGTCGTACATGTGTGCGCGTCCGGGCCGGCGGCTTTAGTATCTACCCGTCCGTGTCGAGGCGGCCGCTCGGGTCCCGGAACCGACCGTAACTATATGGCAGAGAAACGTTAACGGGCCAACGAATGGTGCAGTCGGTCGAGGACGGGACCGCACCCCCGGGCCGAGCCGACACGGCGCGTCCGGCGGGGGAGCGGGTCGTCGTCCCCCCGACGGTCCAGGTGCCGCTCTCGCCGGATGGCGTGGCGACGGCGATAACCCACGCGGCGTCCGCCTGTCCGACGACGGGTCCCGAGCGCTCGGACCCGTCGAACCGGGACCACCCGCCGCTGCTGACCTTCGGCGAGGAGCGGGTTCCCGCCCGGGTCGCCGAGCGCACCCCCGACACTGGTATCGAGCTCTCCGTCCCGGCCGACTACGGGGCGCTCTACGCGACGGCGCCGCTGGCCTACTACCTCGGGGCGACGGTGACCGTCGACGAGAGCGCGGCGGCCGTCCGGCTGGTCGCCCCGCCCGATGTCGACCGTCGGCTCCCGACGGGCCAGGGGCTCTCCGCCACGGTCGCCGACCTGCTCCGCTCGGTGTTCCACCTCGACTGTCTCGCCCGCGAGCCCGCCGAGGCGACCCCGTCGTCGACCCTCCCGGGGTTCGACCCCGAGGCGTACGCCGAACGACCGATGGCCGGTCGGCTGGCGACCGTCCTCGACGGGGCGCTCTCCGGGCTCGAAGGGAGCCTGCCGGACTGGCAGCTCTCGACGTACGTCGATCCGGACCCGTACCACGCCCGGGCGCTCCCGTACCTGCTCGACGCGATGAGCCTCGTCTTCCCGCCCTCGGCCTCCGAACTCGACGGCAAGGGGCTGCTGAAACGGTCGCTGGACGACTTCTTCCGCGGGGAGGTGGCGACGGCGGACCGCCTCGACCCGGACCTCGGGCCCGGCCACGCCCACGCGTGGCTCGCCGAGGGCATCCCGATCACCGCCTCGAAGACGACCGTCCGCGCCTACGAGAACCGGCTCAGACACCGCTCGCGGACGGGCGACGGCCTGAGCGTCGACGTCGTGATCAACGACCACGAAATGCGTAGGGAGGCCGAGGTCGCCGGCATCTACCGGCGGCGGGCCACCGACCTCCCGGTCGAGGTGAGCGTCCACGAGTCGCTCACGCGGGCGGAGCTCCGTCGCGTGTTCGAGTCCGAGACGGACTTCGTCCACTACGTCGGCCACTGCGAGGTCGAGGGGCTCCGGTGCTCGGACGGCCACCTCCCGGCCCGGACGGTGGACGTCGGCGCCCGGACGTTCTTCCTCAACGCCTGTGGCTCCTACGCGGAGGGGCTCGCGCTCGTCGAGAACGGGGCCGCCGCCGGCGGCGTCACGCTGACCCGGGTGCTCGACGAGCAGGCCGCCACGGTCGGGACCGGGTTCGCCCGGCTGCTCGTCCACGGCGTCGGCTTCGAGCGGGCGCTCTCGCTGGCCCGCAGGCAGATCATGATGGGCTCGGACTACGCCGTCGTCGGCGACGGGACCTACGCGCTGGCGCCGGCGGAGGGCCACCCGGTGGTCTGTCACGTCTCCGGGGGTCCCGACCGGTTCGACGTCCGGTGGGAGGTGGTAGACGCCCGGTCGGCCGGCCGCACCTACGGGTCGCCGTTCGAGGCCGACGACGCTCGTCGCCCGTACGGAACCGACGCCGAGTCGCGGCTCTCGGCCGGCGAGCTCCGGTCGCTCCTGGCTCGCCGGGAGGTCCCGGTGGTGTTCGAGGGAACCGTTCGGCCGGCCGCCGGGCTGGTCGCCGAGCTGGACGGGCGGTGAGTCGGACGGGCACTGGCGTTGTACGAGCGTCGACCGGGGTGTCACCGAACGCTGTCAATCGCCGGTCGACAGGCGGCTCTGAGAGGTGCCGATAGAGTCGATGCCCGGATCTGAGGCGGTTTTGCAGCTCGATGGCCGGTAATATTAAATATATACCACCAATTAGATTCACACGCAACGATGGAACCGAACCTGTTGCGACGGACGGTCGCCGACGTCCTGGAGGAGGTCATCTCCTCCGCGTCGAGTGACCTGTACGTCGTCGACCCGGCCCGAGAGACCCTCGAGGAGCTCGTCTCCGTCATGAGCGGGACGGAGAGCCCCACGGTAAAACTCCTCGCGACCGACCGCGTCCTCAAGGACGTGATGGACGACTTCCTGGTCGCCAGCCGGGCCGCCGACCTGGTCGAGGAGGGACGTATCGAACTGCGGAGCTACGAGGGCGGCGAGAACACCCTGGTCGTCACCGGCGACCGGGTCCTCGCGGTAGTGCGGGCCGGCGACCACGTCGCCGGCCTCGGCACCGACGACGACGCGTTCGTCGCGAGCGCCAACGACCGCTACGAGGGGGTCTGGGAGGAGGCCGAGCCGTTCGTCCTCCGGACGCCCGCCATCTCGCGGGTCCGGAGCTCGCTGGGGAGCGACCTCGGCGAGGCCACCGCCGCGGACTTCGAGGCCGTCCTCGACTCGCTGGAGACCGCACGCGGCGACGGCGAGGGGCTCGACGAGGTGACCATCTCGCTGCTCGTCGCCGCGAAGAACAACGAACTGCTCTACGACATCTCCAAGTGGGGCGAAGACGTGGGAATCGCGAGCAAGGCGACGTTCTCGCGGACGAAGACCCGCCTGGAGGAG
>JBEPXB010000240.1:0-5287 GCA_041642135.1 Halobacteriales archaeon
CTCGCCCGCGGGGATGGCAACCGAGCCCGAGTCGCCGGCTTCCTGCGGGGTCTCCGACCCCGCTCTGTCCTCCTCGTCGGGGTCGGGCTCTTCGACGCGGGTCTCCTCGACCTCGTCGTCCTCGATCCGCATCTCGAGGTCGAGGTCGAGGAACATGTTCAGCAGGCCCCTCGCGCGCTCTATCTGGTCCTCGACGACCCCGACGATCTCGTACTCGTACTCGATCTCCTCGCCGGCCAGCGGGTGGTTGAAGTCGACGCGGGCGCGGCCGCCGATGATCGTCTCGAGGGTCCCCTGCCGGCCGTCGATCTGGATGCGCGCGCCGGGGTAGCGGTCGTCGTCGTCGATCTTCGAGGCCGAGACGGTCTCGACCTGGGACTCGTCGTACTCGCCGAACGCCTCGCCCGCGGGGATGGCAACCGAGCCCGAGTCGCCGGCCTCCTTGCCGATGATGTCCTCCTCGACGGCGTCGAACAGGTGGCCCGAGCCGATGACGATGACGCGCGGCTCGAACGTGCCCTGGTCGGCGACACCCTCCTCCTCGGCCACCTCCGGGTCCGTAGTGTCGACGAGCTGGCCGCCCTCGACGGTCCGCGCGGTGTAGTCCAGCCGGACGAAATCGCCGTCCTGGAGCCCCGTCTCCTCTTCGTCCTCGGCTTCGGCCTCCTCGGTCTCCGCCTCGTTCTCCTCGGCCTCGGCCTTCTCCGTCTCCTCGTCGGCCGACCCTGACTCCGTCTCCTCGACGTCGGGTTCGGCGCCGGCGTCGGCGTCGCTCTCCGCCGCCTCTGGCTCCTCGACGTCCTCGGACTGGTCGCTCATAGCCTCACGGACTGTCGTGCCACCCTTAACAATCACGTTTCGTCCCCGTTACGGGTGCCACCCCCTGTCGTGGACGACCAGGTTTTTGCCGACGACGGGCCTCTGTGGAGTCGTGTACGAGGTGGAACTCAAGCTCCGGGCCGAGCACGGGCCGGTCCGCGAGCGGCTGGCCGAACTCGGCGCCGAGCCACTGGGGCGGGTCCGCCAGGTCGACACCTACTACGACGCCCCCCACCGGTCGTTCGCGGAGACCGACGAGGCGCTCCGCATCCGCGAGGAGCGGCGCGAGGACGGACGCTGGGTGGGGATCACCTACAAGGGGCCGCTCGTCGAGGCCGAGTCGAAGACCCGCGAGGAGCACGAGACGGCCGTCGAGGACGGAGCGGAGGCCCGTGCCGTCCTCGAGGGGCTAGGGTTCGCCCCTGCTGCGACGGTCGAGAAGGAGCGGGAGCGGTTCAGGTACGGGGAGTACACCGTCACGCTCGACACGGTCGACGGCCTCGGCGAGTTCGTCGAGGTGGAGACCGACGCGGAGGAGGTCGCGCCGGCCCGCGAGGGAGCCCTCGAGGTCGTCCGGGAGCTCGGTCTCGACCCCGTGGAACAGGTCCGGACCTCCTACCTCGGGATGCTCCTCGAAAGCGGGGATACCCGAGGGTAATACGAGCCGGGCTGAAAGTTTCCGTAAGTTATACGCCCGGAGCGGGCGTGCGTCCGGTAATGAGCCGACGGAACATCCGCGTCGAGCCCGTCGTCGGGCGCGCGGTGGAGGACCAGGAGGTCGAGATCGTCGAGCGGAAGGGACTCGGCCACCCCGACTCCATCTGTGACGGCATCGCCGAGTCCGTCTCGCGGGCGCTCGCCAACGCGTACATCGAGCGGTTCGGGAAGGTCCTCCACTACAACACCGACGAGACCCAGCTCGTCGCGGGGTCGGCCGCGCCCGCCTACGGCGGCGGCGAGGTCATCGAGCCGATCTACATGCTCATCACGGGTCGGGCGACGAACCGGTACGACGGCCGGCGTATCCCCACCGAGACCATCGCGCTCCGGGCCGCCCGGGACTACCTCACCGAGCACTTCCCGCACCTCGATTTCGGGACGGACGTCGTCGTCGAGGCGCGCCTCGGCGAGGGTTCGGGCGACCTCCAGGAGGTGTTCGGCGAGGAGGGGAGCGTCCCGATGGCCAACGACACCTCCTTCGGCGTCGGCCACGCGCCGCTCACGGAGACGGAGCAGATCGTCCTGAACACCGAACGCCGACTCAACGGCGAGTACAAGGCCGAGAACCCCGAGGTCGGACGGGATATCAAGGTGATGGGCAAGCGCGAGGGCGACCGCATCGACGTCACGGTGGCCGTGGCGATGGTCGACCGCTACCTCGAGGACCTGAACGCGTACGACGACGCGGTCCGTGGCGTCCGCGAGTTCGTCGAGGACATGGCCGCCGAGTACACCGACCGGGAGGTGGTGGTCCACGTCAACACCGCCGACGACTACGACGAGGGCGCGGTCTACCTCACCACGTCGGGGACGAGCGCCGAGATGGGCGACGACGGCTCCGTGGGTCGGGGCAACCGCGCGAACGGGCTCATCACCCCCAACCGCTCGATGTCGATGGAGGCCACCTCCGGGAAGAACCCCGTCAACCACATCGGGAAGATCTACAACCTGCTCTCGACGGGGATCGCCGAGGCCGTCGTCGAAGAGGTCGACGGTATCCGGGAGGTCCGGATCCGATTGCTTTCCCAGATCGGCCAGCCCATCGACCGTCCCCACGTCGCCGACGCCTCGCTCTTCACCGCCGAGGGCGTGAGCGTCGCGGACATCGAGGCCGACGTCCAGGCGGTCGTCGACCGCGAACTCGCGAACGTCACCGACGTGACCCAGCGGGTCATCGACGGGGAACTCACGACGTTCTGAACGCCCGACGGCCCGTCGGGGGGTCGGATTTACGACCCGCGGGCTCCCGGCGGTGGTATGGCACTCGAGATGAAGACCGAATGCGAGCGGTGCGAGCGTACGCTCGACGCCACCGAGGAGAGCTACATCTGCACGTACGAGTGTACGTTCCCCCCCGACTGCACCGACGGGATGGACGCCGTCTGCCCGAACTGTAGCGGCGAACTCGTTCGGCGGCCGCGCCCTCCGACCTGACGCGGCCGGATCCACGTCGAAACCTCTTTTCCCGCGCCCCCGTTGCGGTACTCCATGACGCGGGTCTGTCTCGTCGGGAGCGAGGACGTAAACCTCCGGTACGAACTCGTCTCCCGGGAGACTGCCCGCGAGGCGCTCGCCACGTACGACCTGTCCGAGCCCTACGAGAACACGGTCGCCCTCGAGACGATCAGTCTGGGATCGGCGGTGTCGCTGCTGAACGACCTGAACTGGTACCTGGTGCGGTACGCCGACGCGGCGTGGGTGCTCGAGCCGTCGGTGAGCGAGTCGGAGTGGCTCTCCCGCGAGCTCGCGACGGCCATCCGCGACGACGACGTCGACCCCGAGGGATCGGGCCGCTATCTCCGGATGTACGGTGTCGTAGAGGACGAGACGGACGGCACGCGACGGCTCGTCGAGCCGATGTTCGTCGCCCGGACCGGCCGCTCGCTCCCCGAGTACGACCTCCGGGAGGTCGACGACACGCTCCTCGTCCGGGTGACCGAGGCCGAGTTCGGCGCGTAGATCCGGGTCGCTTTTCACGCCCCCGCCGGGCCGTCCACACGCCTCCGATGGTCAGCCTCCTCGCCCTCCTCTCCCGTGCCCGCGAGCATCTCGGTCCGCTGTTGCCGCTCGTCGTCGTCCCGTTCGCCCTCGCCGCCGTCTCGGTCGAGAAGTTCCGCCGGGTCGCGGCATCGACCGCCGACCTACGGTTCGGTATCTCGTTCGGCTTCCCGACCACCGTCAGCACCTCCTGGGACCTCCTGAGCCTGCCGAGCGCCGGGCCGGGACTGAACCTCCCGACGGAGAACATCGAGACGACTGTTCTCGTCATGCTCGTCGTCACGGTGCTGTCGGCGCTGCTCGGGGCGGGCTACCTCGGGAGCATCCGGCGCGAACTCGCCGGCGTCGACCGCGCGTTCCTCGAAGACGCCCGGACGTACTTCGGCCCCTTTCTCGGGTTCGAACTGATCAACCTCGTGCTCGTCCTCGCGGCGGTTGCCGCCGCGCTCGTCGCCCTCCCGCTCGCGCTGGTCTTCGTCCTCACCCTGTTCGCGTTCGCGTACCTGTTCTACGCCACGCCGTACCTCGTGGTCGTCGAGGGGGTCGACCTCCCGGCCGCCCTCCGGTACTCGTACGACTACGCGGCTTCGGGCGGCGAGTACGCCTCGTTCTTCGTCCAGTACCTCGTCGCCGTCGCGCTCGTCTCCGTCGTCGCGACGCCACTGTTCGCGACCTCGGTCCCGGGCGCGGCGCTCGGGACCGTCGTCCTCGCGCCGGTCGCGCTGCTGTTCGACACCGCGACGATGCTATTCGTCCGCGACCTGACGGGCGCGACGGGTCGCGAGGAGGGAATCGGCCCCGACGGGACGGGCGACCCCGGTGGGACGGGCGGGACCGGGACGGGTGCGGGACCGGGATCAGGAACGGGCGGAGGCCGGGAGACCGGCGGAGCGGCCGTCGGTCAGTCGAACATACCCGTCGAGACGTAGCGCTCGCCGGAGTCCCAGTAGACGGTGAGGACGAACGGGCAGTCCGCGCCCTCGTCGCCGTCGGCCGCGAGCACGCCGTCGCCCTCGCCGAGGATGGCCGTCGTGTTGTCCGGGCGGGGGCAGTCGGCGTCCGGGTCGGCCAGCCGCTCGGCGACGCGCCTCGCCGCGAGGTTCGACGCGCCGGAGGACTGGCCCACCAGGATCCCCTCTTCGCGGGCGAGCCGGCGGCACTCCTCCTCGGCGGCCGCGAGGGCCACGACCTCCACGTCGTCGATGAGATCCGTGTCGGTGTTCCCCGAGACGAACCCCGGCCCCATCCCCTGGAAGTCGTCGCTGCCGCCCTCGCCGGTCTTGATCGGGGTGTTCCCCTCGGGCTCGACCGCCACGACCGCCATGTCGGGGAACTCCTCGCGGAGCCGCCGGGCGGTGCCGGAGAGCGTTCCGCCCGTGCCGACACCCGCGACGAGCGCGTCGGGTTCCCGGGAGCCGATCTGCCGGAGTATCTCCTCGGCGGTCGTCCGGTAGTGGGCCTCGGGGTTGGCCGGGTTCTCGAACTGGCCGAGCTGGACGGCGCCCTCCTCGCGCTCGATCTCGTCGGCGCGCTCCTTCGCGTCGGAGATGTCTCCCTCGACGAGTTCGAGGTCCGCGCCGTAGGCCTTCATGATGGCGCGGCGCTCGGGCGACTTGTCGGATGGCATGACGATGGTCGCGTCGTAACCCTTCGCCGCGGCGACCAGCGAGATGCCGATGCCCGTGTTCCCGGAGGTCGGTTCGACGATGCGGTCGCCCGGCGAGAGCAGGCCGTCGCGCTCGGCGGCCTC
>JBEPXB010000241.1:0-5286 GCA_041642135.1 Halobacteriales archaeon
AATCCCCCGGCTGGCGACGATGATCCCTATGAGAGGTACTCGGGCGGTTTGCTGAATACGGCCTCTACGTCTCGCACGGCGTTTCTATCAGATATCGGAATATTTCCGCAGGAGACGGAACGGGGGACGCATACATCCACGATTGGCGCGTCACCGGGACCGCCAGAACGCCGGTGTCAGTACCACGAGCACCGGGATGACCTCGATGCGGCCGACCCACATCAGGACGACCAGCACCCACTTTGTCGTCGCCGAGAGCCCCCCGTAGCTCCCGTAGGGGCCGGCGGCGCCGAACGCCGGGCCGATGTTGAGGAACGTCGCCGCGGCGATGCCCATCGCGTCGAACTCGGTGACGCCGAGCCCGGAGTCGGCCGTCTCGACGACGACGAACACCGTCAGGAAGGCGAATATCAGGAGGCTCAGCACGATGTAGGCGTTGACGTCGCGGACGGTCCCCTCGTCGACGACCTCCCCACCCATCCGGATGGGCCGGACCGCGTCGGGGTGGATCTCGGTGAACAGGTCCCGGCGGAGCGTCTTCAGGGCGACGAGCCAGCGGAACGACTTGACCGAGCAGGTGGTGCTCCCGGCCATCCCGCCGACGAACATCCCGAGGAAGAGGAGGTGCTTGGCGGCCGGCGACCAGAGGTCGAAGTCGACGGTGGCGTAGCCGGTGGTGGTGACGATGCTCGCCACCTGGAACAGCGCGTGCCGGACCGTCGGTTCGATCCTCGCGAACTCCCCGTCGGCCCAGAGGACGCCCGACAGGAGCGCGGCAGCCGCGAGGACGAGACCGAGGTAGAACCGGAGCTCCTCGGACTCGCGGAGCCGCCGGAACCGGCCCCGCGTCAGCGCGTACAGGAGGACGAAGTTCGTCGCGCCGACGAGCATCGCCGCGACGAGGACCCACTGGGCGGCCGGCGAGAACGCGCCGACGCTCTCGGCCTCCGGGGAGAACCCCGCCGTCGCGATACTCGTGAGCGCGTGCGCCACCGCGTTGTACGGCCCCATCCGCGGGGCCAGGCCGGCGAGGTTGAGCCCGAGGAGGACCAGCACGACCAGCGCCGTCAGCCCGACGTAGAGGCCACCGATGATCCGGGCCGTCCCCGCGATACGGGGCGTGAGCTTGGTGACGTCCTGGGTCTGGGTCTCGGTCTCCATCAGCTGGGCGCCGCCGACCCCGAGCTGCGAGAGGAGGCCGACCGCGAGCACGAGGATGCCGAGCCCGCCGAGCCACTGGAGCAGTTGCCGCCAGAACAGCAGGCCACGGGGGTGGACCTCGAACGACTCGACGACCGTCGCGCCGGTGGTGGTGATGCCGCTCATCGACTCGAAGACGGCGTCGACGGGGGTGGCGAACACGCCCGACCCGACGAGCAGGAACGGGACGGCCCCGACGAGGGCGACGACGAGCCACGTCAGCGAGACCATGAGGAACGCCTCCCGGACCCTGATCTCCCGTCGCGGGAACCGCTCGAGTCCGAGTCCGAGGAGGAGCGAACCGACCGCCGGGAGGATGAACGGGGCCGTCGACTCGCGGTAGAGGAAGGCGACGGCCGCCGAGAGGGCGAGGGGGAGCGCGAGCGCCTTCGTGACGGTTCCGACGAGACTGGCGACCGTACGCCAGTCGACGGTCATCGTCCGGCGGCGAGCGTGTCGGTGGTCATACGGCCGCCGTGAGGGCCTCGACGACCTCGGCGTCCGTGAAGAGGACCACGTGATCACCCGGTTCGACGACCGTGTCCCCGCGGGGGGTGATGAGCCGTCCGTCCCGGGTGATCGCGCCGATGACGACTCCCTCCGGGAGGTCGGGCACGGACTCGGCGATGGTCCGGCCGGCGAGGACGCTCTCGGCGTCGATCTCGACCTCCATCACCTCGGCGCGGTCGCCGTCGATGAGCGAGACGTTCTCCGTGCGGCGGGCCCGCGTGAACCGGGTTATCTCCTCGGCGGTCGCCTCGCGCGGCGAGACGGCGACGTCGACGCCGACGGCCTCGAACAGGTCGGCGAACGCCCCGGTGTCGACCACCGCGACGGTGCGGTCGACCCCGAGCCGTTTCGCGAGGAGGGTCGCCAGCAGGTTCTGCTGTTCGTTCTCGAGGGTCGCGAGCAGCACGTCGGCCTCGCCGATCCGCTCGCGCTCCAGGAACGCCCGGTCGGTCGCGTCGGACTCCAGGACCGTCGTCTTCGGGAGCTGCTCGGCGAGCCAGCGCGCTCTCTCGGAATCGCGCTCGACCAGTCGCGGTTTGAACTCCCGCTGTTCGAGCAGGCGGGCGACCTGGTAGCCGATCTCGCTCCCGCCGACGATGACGACGTCCTTCGGGCGGCTTTCCTCGGGGGATATCGCCGCGGAGAACTCCCGGGCCGAGTCCGGTGAACCGATGACGACCACCTCGTCGCCGGCCTCGATGACGGTCTCGCCGGTCGGGATGACGATCTCCGTCTCGCGGATGATGGCGGCGAAGGTGAGCGAGTCGAAGCGGTCGGCCTCGCTGACCGTCTGGTTCGCCACCGGGGAGTCGGCGGGGATCTCGAACTCGGCCATCTGGACGAGACCGTCGGCGAACGTGTCGACGTCGCGCGCGGTCGGGAGCCCGATGACGCCGACGATGTTCTCGGCCGCCATCAGGTCCGTACAGACCATGAAGTCGACGCCGAACGCCCCCCGCTCGTTCTCCCAGGTCCGGAGGAACTGGGGCCGCTTCACCCGGGCGATGGTGAACGCGTCACTGAGCACGGCCGACGTCCCACAGATGACGATGTTCGTCTCGTCGAGGTCGGTGCTGGCGATGAGCATGTCGGCCTCGTCGATACCCGCCTCCCGGAGGACGTCGATGTCGGTCCCGTCGCCGTGCATGGCCAGGACGTCCTGGTCGTAGGTGAGTTCGTCCACGAGCGAGGCGTCCTTGTCGATGACGACGACGTCGTGGCTGTCGGCGAGGCTCGCGGCGATGTTCGACCCGACCTCGCCGGCGCCGACGATCACGACCCGCACGGGAACCCCTCCTGCATGGGACCAGAGTGGGAGGCCCGTCACAAGTCGATTTCCATCCGTCACGCGGGCCGACTCCATCGCGACACGGGCCGACCCGTCGCGCGAACGGTAACAGGGACGGGTTCGGGAACCGGCGGACCACGCGGCCTCCGACGCGAACCGTTAAATCCCATCCGGACGGACGGGCACGTATGATACCACGGCGAGGCACGGAACGCGAACGACCGCCACCCGGTCGAGGTGAGCGGGCGTGAGCGAGCGCGAAGGGCTGCTCGCCCGCCCGCTGCTGGCGGTGGCGAACGCCCCGGACGCCAGGGCGTCCGCGCGGGCACTGGCCCCCTACGTCGAGGACCCGCAGCGGGTCGTGGTCGTCTCCGTCGTCGAGAAGGCCGGCGGCGCCCCCGACAAGGCGCCGATGGAGGAGGTCGAGGCCGAGGCCGAGCGGGCGTTCGACGCTATCCGGGAGGTGCTCGGCCCGGTCGAGACGGACCTCCGCTACGGCGTCGACGTGGTCGAGACGATCATCAAGGCCGGCAGGGAGCACGACGCCTCGGCGATCGTCTTCACGCCGCGCTCGGGCGGCCGGCTCGTTCGCCTGCTCACGGGGGACGTCGCGCTGTCGCTGGTCACCGAGTCCGACCGCCCCGTGGTGGCGCTGCCGGACCCCGACACCGACCACGAGGGGGCGACCGAGCGCTACCGGGTCGAAGACGAGGAGGAGTCCGGGGGGGACGGCGACGAGGGGGACGCCGACGGAGAGGCGACCTCGAACGGGGACGAATGAGCCGGGAACGAACACCATCGACGGGAGGTGATCGCCCGTGAGCAGCGGCGACGAGGAACTCGCGAAGGACCTCGGCCCGCTGGCGGCGCTGACCATCGGCGTCGGGACGATGATCGGCGCGGGGATATTCGTCCTGCCGGGCGAGGCGGCCGCCGCCGCCGGGCCGGCGGTGGCGCTCTCGTTCGTCGCCGGGGGAGTCATCGCCCTGTTCACGGCGATGTCGGCGAGCGAACTCGGGACGGCGATGCCGAAGGCCGGTGGGAGCTACTACTACGTCAACCACGCGCTGGGGCCGCTGCTGGGGTCTATCGCGGGGTGGGGTAACTGGATGGGGCTGGCGTTCGCCAGCGCGTTCTACATGCTCGGGTTCGGCGAGTACCTCTCGACGTTCCTCCCGATCCCAGCGCTCGCGCTCGGGCCGCTCGTGCTCGGGTCGTTCCAGGTGAGCGCGCTGATCGCCGGGGCGGCGTTCGTCGGGGTCAACTACGTCGGCGCCAAGGAGACCGGGAGCGTCCAGAACGTCATCGTCATCACGCTGGTCGCCATCCTGACGCTGTTCTCGATACTGGGGTTCCTCCAGGCCGACCTCTCGACGCTGCAGCCGTTCTTCCCGTCGGAACTCGGCGGTGCGGGTGCCATCCTCCCCGGGACGGCGCTCGTGTTCGTCTCGTTCCTGGGGTTCGCGAAGATCACCACCGTCGCCGAGGAGCTGAAGAACCCCGGCCGGAACCTCCCGCTGGCGGTCATCGGGAGCGTCCTGATCGTCACCGTGATGTACGCCATCATCATGGTCGTCCTGATGGGCGTCATCAACTGGGACGTCCTCGGGGACAGCCCCACGCCGGTCCTGGACGTCGCGGGGGTCGCGTTCGGGGCCGTCGGCCTCGCCGGGGTGGGGATCGGACTGCTGACGTTCGCCGGCCTGCTGGCGACCGCCTCCAGCGCGAACGCGAGCATCCTCGCCTCCTCGCGGATCAACTTCGCGATGGGTCGGGACAAGCTAATCAGCGCGCGGCTCAACGAGATCCATCCCCGGTTCTCGACCCCGTATCGGTCGATCGCCGTCACCGGCGGCCTTATTCTCCTGTTCATCGTCGTCGGGGACGTGAAGACGCTCGCGAAGGCCGGGAGCGTCCTCCACCTGATCGTCTACGGGATGCTCAACCTCGCGCTCATCGTGATGCGGGAGGCGGACCCGCCCGAGTACCAGCCCGACTGGACGGTCCCGCTGTACCCCGCCGTGCCGATCCTCGGGGCGGTCACCTCGTTCGGGCTCGTCGCGTTCATGGAGCCGATCGAGATCGGCCTGTCGATGCTGTTCGTCGGCGGGGGCGTGGTCTGGTATCTGCTCTACGCCCGTTCGAGGGCCGACAAGAAGGGCATTCTGTCCCAGTACGTCCTCTCCCGGGCCGACCGGATGCCGGACACGGCGGTCTCGGCCGCGGCGTCGGTCCAGCCCGACGGCGGCCAGTACCGGGTGATGGTGCCGCTGGCCAACCCCGAGAAC
>JBEPXB010000242.1:0-5252 GCA_041642135.1 Halobacteriales archaeon
CGACAGGTCCACCCGCGACGGCGACCGGCTCACCCGCTCGCTGGTCCCGTACGTCGAACCCACGGAGTCCGTCCGCGACGAGTACGAGACCAATAGCCACGGCTACGCGACGCTCGACCCGATACCGGCGATGGTGTTCCACGACCTCGACCCCGCGCAGGCGGACCTGATCGAGGCGTTCGTCCCCCACGCGGTCGACGAGGCGGGCGGCTACGCGGGGTTCCGCGATGGCGCGACGAAGACCATCTCGCTCCTGGACCGCCTCGAATCGCTCACGCTCCCTGCGCTCGAGGACGTCCGGGACCGACGGGCCGGCGGACTACCGCGGCGCGGTGGAGCGGGCGGAGGAACTGGACGAGAAGATCGAGCGGACGGACGCGTTGATCGACGAGATCGTCTACGAACTGTACGGGCTCACGGACGAGGAGATCGAGATCGTGGAGGAGGCGGTCGGGGGCTGAACGGGGTGGAGCATCCGCGAGCGACCGGAGGGAGCGAGCGGTTCACCGGCCTTCACTTCGATCCAGATCGGCCCTTCGGAGGTGATAGACTGACGGGAGATCCGCCTGCTCTTCGACGTACGAGTCCAGCAGATCGAGCAGTTCCCCGATCTCTTCTGGCGTCAGGTCGTCGCCCTGGCAGAACAGCACCGTCGCATCGCCGCGATGGTCCGGTTCGAGGAACCCCGTATCGCCGGTAACGAGGAGCCGGTCGGTGTGACGAACGAAGGCGACGAGGTCCCCGTCGGGCGTTCCTGCTCCGAGTTCAGCCGCCGTCAGAACGTGGATCGCGTCGTGTCCGCGACGTTCTCGTCCAATAGCATCCGAAACGGCACGTCTACGCGTCCTCGCTTGTCTCGTCTTCGAGGTCTGCTAACGACGGCGTATCGGAGACCGAGGCCTCGATTCTTTTCTCCCGTTCGGCCTCGATGGCGGCCATCTCGTCGGGGTGTTCGTGGTAGTACGTGAGCGCGGCGTAGACGTCGGCCACCCGGAGGTCGAACCGCTCGGCGACTTCAGACGCCTGGAGTCCGGACTCCTCGACGAGCACGCGTATCTGCCTGACCCCGATCCGTCGTCCCTCGATGCGGGGCTCCCCGTGGAGGACGTCTTCGGTCCTCACGATGCGGGCGGCACGCTGTGCCATACACGTAGGTAGCGGCTTCTCGTATCTAAATCTCCGGGTCAGAGCGACTTGGGGACCACACGACTCCTCGAATCGCTCACGCTTCCGGCGTCGGCGGACGTGCGGGACGGGCTGGCGGACTACCGCGACACGGTGGAGCGAGCCGAGGAGTTAGACGAGAAGATCGAGCGGACGGACGCGCTGATCGACGAGATCGTCTACGAGCTGTATGGGGTGACCGACGAGGAGATCGAGATCGTGGAGGCGACGGTCGGGAGCTGAGTTAACATTGCTCGGGACGAAACGAAATCAAGCAGCCGCGAGCGAGGGCAATGCCCGAGCGAGGCGCTTTTTTGATCCAGATTTTTTCGAGGAGTGGTTCGCGAGCGGAGCGAGCGAACCCGACGAAAAAATGGTGGTGGGTCTAGCCCGAGTCGTCCGACCCGGCCAGTCGCTCGCCGAACCCGTGGGTCGGCGTTGCGAGCGACCACTCGCGGCCGCGGGGCGTCTCGACGTACTCCGGCCAGGGGAGGTCCGTCGGGGGTGCGAAGTCGGCGTCGAGGAGCGGCGGCACCCAGTCCTCGCCGCCGACCCCGCCGCCGGTGCGCTCCTCGAACTCCGCCTGGGCGGCGGCGAGGCGGTCGGTATCGACGAGCAGGTCGAGGAACGTCCCCGCGATGGTCTTGCTCGCGAGGAACATCCCGGGGTGGGTGACCTCGGGAACCCCGCCGAGGGCGTTGTACGCCCACTCCGGGTAGGAATAGTCCGGGGTCGGCGGCCTGAGCCGCGGCCGGCCGGTGTAGATGCGGGCGGTCGGCGAGTGCCAGGAGTAGTCGACGTAGTCGTCGGAGGTGAAGTTCCGCTGCCAGTCGGGGAGGTTCTCGCGTTTCTTCGCCTCGTGTTCCTCGGGGGGGACCAGCCGTTCGGCTTCCGGCTGGAACGGCTCGTCCATCGGGTCCAGATCGAGGTTCGACTGGATCTCCCGGCCGAACTCCCGGGCGGTCTCGTCGACTCGCGGTTCCCCGACGGCGGCCATGTTCTCGTAGGCGAGGTCCGCGAGTTCGGTGTTCGGGAGGCCGATCCGGGTCTTGGTGACGACCCGCTCGGAGACCGAACAGTCCGCGGTCCGTGCGGCGTGGCGGGCGTTGTCACGGAGGATCTCGTGGATCCGCTCCTGGATCTCGAGGGTGGGCGACCGCCAGCAGTACTGGATCTGGGCGATCCGGGGGACGAGGTTGTCCGAGGTCTTCTGTCCCGCGTTCATGATGTACTCGTTGACGGTCCAGCTCCCGGTGTGCGGGAACATCGCCTCCTTGGTGTACTTCGTGCTGGTGTACATCATCCCGGCGGCGTCGATGGCGCCCGGGCTCCGGGCGGTCGCGTGGACGCTCTCGCTCGGGATGAGGTCCGGACTCGCCCACTCCTCGGGCCGGTCGGCCTCGAAGGTGAAGACGACGCTCCAGTAGGACCCGCAGTAGGTCTCGTACTCGACGGTGTTCTGGGCGAACGGGTGATAACAGACGGTCGCGTCGATGTCGTCGAAGTAGCCCTTGGCGGCGTGGACGGGCTTCGAGCCACAGACCTTCTCCGCGGGTTCGCCGAAGAAGCGGATCGTCCCGTCGAGGTCGAACTCCTCCATCGCGGCCTTGGCGGCGAGCGCGCCCCCGAGCGACCCGACCCCGAGGACCGAGTGGGGGTCGGTGTGTCCCGCGGCGTAGGGATGGAGCCCCTCCCGTGGCGCGCGGTGTGGCACCCGCTGCTGTGAGTTCGCCGGCACCGCGTCGTACTCGGCGTACGTCGCGAGGACGGGGTCGCCCTCGCCCCATTCGGCGGCGAACGCCGTCGGCATCTCCCCGGAGCCCTCCTCGACGTCGAAGCCCTCCTCCCGGAGCAGGTCCACGTACGCCTCGGCCGAGCGGTACTCCCGCCAGGCGGGCTCGGCGTAGTCCCAGATCTCCTGTTCGAACTCGCCCAGCCAGTCCGCGTTGTCGTCGAGCCAGTCGTGTGCGAACGCCGTGATCTCGTCACCTGTTGTCATGAGCCGTGGGCGGTCGGTTCTCCCCATCCTCACAAGTAGCTTCGGAACGGACGGTTCTCGGCGGCCACGACGTCAGATTGTGAGATCCGGGTCGAGCCCGGGCCGACTCTCCTAAGTGAGTCGACCCGTTCCGTGGAGCCATGCAGGTCGGCTCGCGGACGCTGATCATGAACCCGAACAGCGGGACGGGCGACCACGCCGAGTACGTCCGGCGCCGCGCCCGCGGCAAGGGGTTCGCCGTCCGGGAGACCGAGGGGTTGGAGGACGGCGTCCGGCTCGGGCTGGAGGCCGCGAACGAGGGGGTCTCCGAACTGGCGGTGTGTGGCGGCGACGGGACCGTCAACGAGGTGCTCCGCGGGCTCGTCGCCGGCGAGCACCTCGGAGAGGTCACCCTCTCGGTGGTCCCCGCGGGGACGGCCAACCTCCTGGCGGGGAACGTCGGGGTGGAGGACATCGATCACGGACTCGAGATCGCCGATACCGGAGCCGTCCGCTCGGTGGACGTCGGGATGGCCGACGGCCAGCCGTTCGTCGTCTCCTGTATCGCCGGCCTGCCCGCCGAGGCGAGCACCGCGGCGTCGAGCGAACTCAAGGAGCGGTTCGGCACGCTCGCGTTCCTCGTGACGGGGCTCCAGGAGGCCGCGTCGTTCGAGCCGCTCTCGCTCGAACTCGAGGCCACGAACGGGAGCGACACCGAGTCCTGGGCCGGCCAGGCGATCGCGGTCCTCGTCGGCAACGCCCGGAAGTTCGTCGAGGAGGGCGGCCAGGCCGACATGGAGGACGGCCTGTTCGACGTCGCCGTGGTCGAACGGATGCCCCCGGGAGACCTCGTCGCCGAGGCGGTCACCCACCGCATCCTCGGCGAGGGGACCGAGAACGTCCAGCACTTCCAGGCCTCTGAGGTCGAGGTCGCCTCCGAGGAACCCGTGCGGTTCTCCCGCGACGGCGAGTTGAGCGAACACGAGGACCTCCGGCTGTACGCCCGTCCGCGGGCGCTCGATCTCCGGGTGGGCGAGGCGTACGACCCCGACCCCGACGGCGTCCGGGAGGGGTGACGACGGGTAACGGGCGGCGCCGACCGTATCGGCTCCGTGGACGTTCGACCGCCCGTCGGCGCGTCGTCGCCGGAGTACGTATCAGGATCTAAGATAGTGAGAAACATCAGGTCGGTTTACGGTCGGGAGGATCGAAGGGGCGACCGTCCGGGCCGATCGGGGGGAGACGGCCCGGACACCCCGGGCTCACGGCCGCTGGCGCGGTTCGACCGGTCCCCACCCGAGTCAGTTCACTTCCTCGTAGAGGTCGACGACGTCGTCGTAATCGAGTTTCCCGTTCTCGTTGAAGTCGTAGGCTGCCTCGTTGAGCCGGACGCTATCGGCGTCGATGTTCTCGAACAGGACGTTGACGTCGTCGTAGTCCAGCCGACCGTTCCCGTTGAGGTCCTCGTAGAGCCCGTCCCCGTCGGGGTCGGTCGGCGCGTCGCCCCCAGCGACCGACGGTGGGCCGACGACGAGGACCCCCGGCGTCGTCCGGGTCTCGACGGCGGTGCCGTCGTCGTCGTCCAGTTCGTTCACCGTGACCTCGACGTCGGTCGTCCCCGCGTGATCGCCCCTGACGTCGAGGGTGGCGAGGGTGACGTCGGTCCCGCCAGCGACCGCCTCGACGGCCTTCTCCGTGTCGGCGAACCGCAGGGTGGCCGTGTCCCCGTCGTCGCTGACCTCCGTCTCGCTCAGCCCGATCGGGTCCGATCCCGACACGCCGATGAAGCTCGCGACGTCCGGATCCGAGAGCGAGATGGTGACCGACCCCCCCGAGAGGCCCTCGGGGAGCCACCGGGCGGTCAGTTCCGTCGTGCCGACCTTGCCGTTGGTCACGGCTATCGAGCCGACGCCGAGCGTCGTGGGCGGGGTCTGCAGGCCGGGCGTCCCCGCCTCGACGGTGAACCGCGCGTCGGTCCGGACCGGCGCGCCCGGCTCGCTCACGTACTCGACGACCCGGTAGTCGGTCTCCCACGCCTCCGGCGTGACCGTACACCGGACGTACCCCCGCTTGCCGCCGTAGTACAGGACGTTGTCGTTGTCGTCGATGA
>JBEPXB010000243.1:0-5239 GCA_041642135.1 Halobacteriales archaeon
CGCGACCCCTCGGCGTTCGACGGCGACGAGGTCACTGTCGAGGCCGGCGGCGAGCGCTACACCGTCCCGACCGAGGTGGCGGACTTCTCGGTCGAGACGGTCACCGAGTCCGGCGAGCACGTCACCCCGCACGTCGTCGAGCCCTCGTTCGGTATCGGCCGGGTCGTCTACACCGTGCTCGTCCACGCCCACGAGCGGGACGTGGTCGACGACGAGGAGCGGACGTACCTCGACCTCCCGGCGGGCGTCGCGCCGACGACGGTGGGCGTCTTCCCGCTGATGACCCGCGACGGCCTCGACGACCGGGCACGCGAACTGGCGACCGACCTCCGCGAGGCCGGCTTCGACGTCGAGTACGACGACTCGGGCAACATCGGCCGGCGCTACCGACGACAGGACGAGGTCGGCACGCCCTACTGCGTCACCGTCGACTACGAGACGATAGAGGAGGGTACCGTCACGGTCCGCGAGCGTGACTCGACCGAGCAGGCCCGGGTCGAGACGACCGCGCTCCCGGCCGAACTGACCGCGCTCCGGACCGGCGCGAAGTCGCTGTCCGACCTCTGAGCGTGCCGGCCCGCGAACGAGCGGCCGAAGCCGACGGCCTCCCCGTTCCGCCGGAAGTCGAGCGACGACTCGTCCACGCGACGGGGGCCGCGATACCGCTCGCCTGGGCCACCGGCGTCCTGGCCTGGCGGGAGGTCCAGCTGTTCTGGACCGGTGCGCTCGGGGTCGCACTCGCGCTCGAGGCCGGTCGGCTCTCCGGACGGGTCGACCTCGCCATCTACGACCGACTCACCCGCGAGTACGAGGCGGACAACCTCGCGGGATACGCCCTCTACATGGTGAGCATGACGCTCGTCGCGTACCTGTTCGCCCTCGAACCGGGTACGACAGTGGCGGGCGTCCTCCCCTACCGGCCGGGGGTTGCGGCGGCGGCGATGCTGATGCTCGCGCTCGCCGACCCGGTGAGCGGGCTCCTGGGGTCGGGCGAGCTCCGGAAGCGCGTCTGGGTCCTCGCCGCCACGTTCGCCGTGGCGACGCTCGTCGCGCTGCCGTTCGTCCCCGCCCTCCCCGCAGTACTGGGTGGTGCTGCGGCCACCCTCGCGGACGGGGTGAAGCCCGTCGTCGCGGGATACGTCGTCGACGACAACCTCACCATCCCGCCCGCGGCGGCCGTCGGAATGACCGTCGGATTCCTCGTCTGATAGGGGTTATCGTAGCCGGCCGGAGGGCGCGACCCGCCGACGAGGGCCGAGCGGCGCGATCCCGGGACGAGAAGGTACGAGTAACTACGATAACCCCTATGAGTCCGAGGTCGCGGACGAAGACGTATTCCCTCGGCCGACCACCCGACCGTATGAACACGGGTGGCGACAGGACCCGGCCGTTCCCGCCGGGTCGCCGGGGCACCGTCGACGCGATGCGGATGGCCGGCCGACGGAGCGACGTCCACGGGCTCGTCGAGTTCGACGTGACCGACGCGAGACGGCTGATCGACGAGCGCGGGACCGAGACGGGCGAGCGGCTCTCGTTCACCGCGTTCCTCGTCTACTGTCTGGCGCGGGCGGTCTCCGAGCACCCCGAGACGGGGACGTACCGCGACTGGCGGGGGCGACTCCTCACGTTCGAGGACGTGGACGTCATGGTGATCGTCGAGACGACCGTCGACGGCGAGTCGATCGGGATACCACACGTCGTCAGAGGTGTCGAGAGGCGGTCGTTGCAGTCGATCCACGAGGAGATCCGCGCCGTCCAGCGTGGGTCCGACGACCGCGGGCGTTCCCGGTGGATCCCGCTGTTCGGGCGGGTTCCCGGTCCCGTTCGGCGGCTGTTCTACCGGCTCCCGCAACTGGCGCCACGGTACTGGAAGCGGGTCGCGGGCACGGTCGCCGTCTCGTCCGTCGGGATGTTCGGCACGGGCGGTGGGTGGGGGATCACGCCGACGAACTACACGCTCCAGCTGACGGTCGGGGGGATCTCCCGGAAACCCGGGCTGGTCGACGGGGCAGTCGAACCCCGAGAGTACCTCCACGTTACGGCGACGTTCGACCACGACGTGGTCGACGGCGCGCCCGCAGCCCGGTTTCTGGAGCGACTTCGGGAACTCGTCGAGGGGGCGTACGGGCTCGATTCCGACGCCGAGGAGTGAGCGGGATGCTGCCGCCTCCATCCTCGTCCGCGACTGGGGATCCCCCCACCGGCAGCACGGTGCCAGTGTTCCCGCCGTCGATCCCCGCGCGGGCTCATACGGTCTTGCGTAGTCCTTTACCGGCGCTAACCGACCTCGTCCGGGTGATCGCCGGTAAATCGTTACGCACGACCGTATCAGTCGTCCCTCTCGTCCTCGTCGTCTTCGCGTCCGTCTTCGTCGTCCCCACGTTCGTCCTCGTCGTCTTCACGACCGTCCCCATCGTCCTCGTCGTCTTCCCCGCCATCGGGTCTACCCTCCGGCGTGGCCTTGATGACCGTCGGGTTGATCGGCGCCCCGGTCGACATCTCGACGTGGAGCGGGGCGGCCGTGAATAGGAAGTCGTATATTCCGTCCTCCGCACACGCCGCCGCGAGGTCCTCAAGCCACAGTATCTCGGTTATGTACACGCCGAGGTCGCGCATGAACGCCCCGTGAAGGGGGTTGACGATGGTGACCTCCTCGCCGTCCTGCTCGACCACCTGGGTCAGCTTCTCCATGGCGATGTTGTCCGCGCCGTAGAAGGGGATCTCCATGTCGTGGGTCCACCGCACGAGTTCCTCGCTGAAGCAGAGTCCGGGCTCGTTGAGCGGGTTCCAGTCGGCGTCGCGCTCGTCCGGTCCCTCGCGGGCGCGCGGGATGGACCCGGTGCGGATGAGGAGGATGTCCCGTTTCTGGAGTTCGACACCCTGTGCATCCGCCGTCTCCTTCAGGTCCTCGAGTGTGACGCAGGTGTTCGGCGCGAGCCGGTCCTCGTAGATGCCCTCGCCGTTGCCGCCCATCTCCCGTCCCACGTCGAGGAGTACACCCCGCCCCATGACGCCCTTCTGGGCCGCACTGGAGATGTCTGCCTTGCCGAGCCCATACGTCTCCTCGACGGGATCGCCGGAGCCGCAGGCGTTTATCGGCACGCCGCCCTGCCCGTCGAACGTGGGCATCTCCGTGTTGGAGTAGTCCCGCTTCGTCCGCGTCGTCTCCTCGTCGAACCCGTTGTAGAGCTCCTCACCGTACCAGGGGTGTGCGAGGGCGTCGAGGTGTGTCGTCCCCTGGAGGAAGAGGGTCGTGACGAACTTGTCGTCGGTGAACTTCATGCCGCCCGCCGCCGGTGTAACGTTCGAGACGTCCGCGACGTTGTCCCGCCGCCCGACGACACGACCCGGGAACACCGGGTCCTGACCCGCGTCCTCGCCGGGAGCCTCGAACCCCGTCATCGGGAGCTGGAGCGTGAACCCCTCTACCGCCTTTCGACCCCGCTTCGTCGCCGCCTTCATTCCGTCGAACATCTCCTCGCTTCCGAGGAAGTTGAGCGCACCGAGTTCGTCCTCCTCGCCCCACCGGCCCCAGTTGTCGGGCAGGTCCGCGAGGAGCTTCTCGATGTCCCCCACGGGCGGGGCGTCCTCCTGTGCCCGAACCCCGTCGATGCTGATCCCGGCCGTCGCCAGTGCCGCCAGCGCGCCCGAACCCCGGAGGACCGTCCGCCGATCGAGCTCCGTATTCGTCCTGTGTCTATCGCCTTCGTCCGCGTCCGAGTGGTTCTCAGTCATCGGTTGGTCCGCACCCCTGCTAGTTAATTTCAACAAGGGTGCGAAGAACATATCAGTACCATCTGTAATTAAATTTCGGGATATAAATATCGTATTGAATTCTCCCGACTCCCGCCGAACCGACCTCGTCAGTGGTGCCCGCGAGCACCGGATCGCTACCGCTCGAACGGGGACCGACGCCGGCGCCGGGGTACATCCGGTCGTCCGTGGCGGGGTGACGTCGGCGTGCCGGGGACGTGGAGCGACCGTCCACGCTGGACCCCTACCACTTCGTGATGCCCGCCCGTCCGTGCGAGTAGGTGAGCACGCCGAGGAACGTGGCCACGCCGGTCAGCGCCATCGCGCCGCCGAGGAAGAACACCCACTGCATCCCGGCACCGTCCATCAGTATCCCCCCGACGACCGGCGCGACGATGCTCCCCGGGAGCCAGACGATGTTGCGGATGCCGAACGAGGAGGCGATACCGCTGCCGACGCCCTCGTCGGCGAAGGTGGCCATGCTCGCGGGCTCGCGGAAGCTGTCGGCGACGCCGAGTAGGGCGTTGAGGAGGAGGACGAGCACGAGCGTGGGCGTCAGGACGACGCCGAGCGGCAGGTCGAACGAGAACGAGAACGGCCCGGCGACCCCGGGTGCGAAGGGGACGAGCAGGGCGACGACGCCGTACACCGTCCCGCCGAAGGCGACGAACGCCGCACGGCCGTACCGATCGGAAAGACGGCCAGTCCGGGGCTGACCGAGCATATTGGTGAACTTCTCCGCGGCGACGACCGTCCCGACGACGACGGCGCTCGCGGCGAGCCCGCCGCGGGCCGCCGAGACGCCGACGTAGATGGGGACCCAGTTGCGGACGAGCGTCACCGACACCGCGTACTGCGCCCGGAAGCTCGTCATCGTGACGATGCGCCGGTTCAAGGCGAGGTCGGTGAACGCGAACCCCTCGATCGAGGTCTCGTCGGGCGGGACGAACCGCTCGACGCCGACGAACGCGAGCGCCAGCAGAACGGCGAGCAGGCCGAAGACGGCGCCGAACCCGGCCACCTGGTAGATCGCGCCCGCGCCGAGCGTCCCGCCGATGCCCGCGGCCATGCGCCACCCGTTGTACTTGCCGATCACGTTCGCGCGCTTCCCGTCGGGGGCGAGTTCGCTCACCAGCGCCAGGCCCAGTAGTCCGGTGCCGACGATACCGAGCCCCTGGAGGACGCGGGCAGCGAGGAACCCGACGCTCGTCTCGATGACGGCGAAGACGAGGTAGGCGACGATGCTCACCACGAGCGAGACCAGCAGCATGGTCCGCTTGTCGTAGCGGTCGCCGGCCCACGCGATGGGGACGAGCCCGACCGCGCGGGCGATGGCCAGCGCCGAGACGAACAGCCCCACGAGCGCGCCCGAGGGGTTCAGCAGGTCGATGTAGGTCGGCAGCAGCGTGACTACGGTGATGAACCCGAAGCTCCCGGCGAACGTCACCAGGTAGAGCGAGTAGTACTGGAGGGTGTCGCGAGAGAT
>JBEPXB010000244.1:0-5237 GCA_041642135.1 Halobacteriales archaeon
TCGCCCTGCTGTGCGGACTGGACCGCCGTGATGCCGTCCTGGTCGAACAGCGGGACGTCCCGATACGTGGTCGTGCCGTTCTCCCGGACGGGGAAGTGCGCGACGATCTGGACCTGGCCCCGGCTCCCGATGAGTTCGAGCACCTCCTCGCGCCCGGCGTTGGGCACCTCCACGACGATGAGCTTCTCCTGGCTCGGGTCCGCCGGCGTGACGATGCTGGCGTCGCCGCCGGAGAGCCCGCCGGTGTTGATCTTGTTGTCGAGCGTGCGCTCCATCTGCTGGAGCGTCGCGTCGGTGACGCCCGCTCTGACGTCTGACTCGCTCACGTCGTAGCCCTCCGCGCGGAGCGCGGCGGCGAACTCCGCCCGCGTGACGTTCCCGTTCCGCTCGTCGGCGAACACTTCGACGGTCCCGGTCGCCGGGGCGACCCGGACGTCCGAGAGCGAGACGTTCAGCCGCGAGGCCAGCGCCGTCTCCAGGTCGCGGGCGGCCGACCCGCTATCCGGCAGGTCGACGCCCTCGGCGGTCATCCCCACGACGGGCGCGCGGATGCGCGTCCCGCCGGAGAGTTCGAGCCCGAACTGGAGGTTGGTCGGGCCCTGCGTGGCGTCCGACGCGTTGCCCGTCGGTGGCCCCGCCCCACCACCGAGGGGGACGAACACCCCGACGGCGCTCAGGACGAGCAGGAACGACAGCAGGACGAGCCGCCAGTTCTCGCGTATCATCGGCCGACCGCCTCGAACTTGTAGTATCTGAGGAGGGTCACGTTGAGCATGTAGGTGTTCATCAGGTCGGCGCTCAGCCCGAAGACGAGGACGATCCCCACCTCCGGGAGCAGGGGGATGCCGAACAGGAACGAGACGATCGTCATGACCGTCATCGCGGAGATCGAGGTGAGCGTCATCGTCACCCCGGTCCGCATCGCCCGGTAGGTCGACTCGTAGAACGACCCCCGCCGCCGGAGGACGTGGTTGTTGAGCAGGAGGTCCGAGTCCACCGAGTACCCGATGAGCATCAGCAGGGCCGCGACGGTCCCGAGCGAGAGTTCGATCCCGAAGAGGTTCATCAACGCGATGGGGATGACGATGTCCGAGAACGCCGAGGCGACCACGGCGATGGAGGGGACGAACGTCCTGAACAGCACGAAGACGAGGGCGGCCATCCCGGCGAACGCGACGCCGATCCCGATGAACGCCTGGCGCTGTGCGGTCGACCCGAACGAGGGCGAGCGCGACTGGATCGACTCCCAGTCGTAGCCGGCCGCGCTCGCCTGCTGTGTTATGGCGTCGGTGTCCGAGGACTGGAACGTGACGATGAAGCCGTTCTCCTGCGAGGAGATGGGCTGGATCGACGCGACCTCCTCGCCGAACGACGCGCGGATCTCGTCCGGGGAGTCCGTGGTGGTGAGCTGCATCTCGGTCCCGCCGGTGAACGCGATGCCGAGCCCGACCGGGACGCCGTTCAGCGCGTAGTAGATCCCGATGACCGCGATGGCGAGTGCGAGCACCACGAGCGGGACCGCCACCAGCTGGCGGTTCGTGTACTGCTCGTAGTCGACCTCGGGGAGGTCGAAGGGGAGTCTAGCGCGGGCCTCGGCCACGGCGCCGCACCCCCGTCACTGCGAGCGTGTGCATATCGGCCGGTCCGCAAGCCCGCCGAATAAGCCTTCTTTTTCCGTCGGGGAGCGAGTGACCCTTCGTCCGCCAGGCGAGTCGCACGCGGGATCGACGGCTTCGGCCCCCAACGGCTCGCGCAGCGGGGTTCGTGGCGGTGACGAGCGGCACGAGCGCGTCCGCTACGCTGCCGACCGCGGACAGTCGACCGGTGTCGATCGCGCGATGATCGGGCCGTGGCACCACGAGGGGGGTTCCTCCGTGCCCGGCCCGGCCAGCTACTACGTACGCTCCGGCGCGGGATACGGCTCGGTCTCTCGAGTCATCTGGTCTGGTCGCGTTCGGACGAGACAGCAGAGCTCACGGAGTCAGCACCCGAGGCACGTCCGTTTCACGCGACGGTGATCCGGGTACGCTGATAGAGCGTTCGGGCGTATGCGTCGGACTCGTCTTTCCCGGGAACGCCCCGACAGTCGGCGACGGAACGCCGAACTGTGCGAGGCCGTTCTGTGTTTCCTCAGCGTCCGACCAGCGTCACGTCCGGGTTCGTCCAGGTATGCGGTCCGTCGGTGCGTTCCCCCCGCGAGCGAGTGACCACCCAGGCATCGACGCGCACGGGACTATCCGCCTCGAACGCCGTCGGATCCCGAGTCGTGACGCGGACGGTCCAGCGCCGGACCTCCGTCAGTCCGAGACAGCGGACGCGGGTCCGACCGGTGGCCGTGACCGAGTCCTGGATGACAGTCGCTCTCACTTCGGCGACATGTCCCTCCGTACATTTCACCCATCCCGAGACGGCGACGTTCTGGCCGCTCGGGGTGACTGTCGCGGTATCATCGACGTTCGTGAAGTTGTCGATGGGAAACCGTGCGTCAGCGGGGCCGCTCATCCCGCCCAGTAGGAAGACGGCGACGGCGAGCAGACCGACCACGAGGACGGTGCGGACCAGGACCGTTCGCCGTGACGCGATCGGCTCGCTACGGGCGGACGGAACCTCCTCGCCTCCCGCGTGTTTCGGGGGTGTTTGGGTCGTCATGCCAAACCACACCGTATGTGTTTCCGAACGTGAAATAATTTTTCATCAATGTTCATTCAGTTCTCGGCGGTCCCCCGCCCAGCCGGATAGGCTCAGAAGCGTTCTCGCCCCCCGCCCGTGACGGATACCCCCTCGGTGCGGGAGGCACTCCGTCAGTCACCGGCGTGGGGAGCTCCGCGTCGACTCGCCACCCGTCAGCACCGGGGGAGCCACCACGGGGCTCGAACGACGAATGCGCTGACCGGCGCCGACTGGCACTCGGCTCTCTCGCGGGTGTCCCGGGCGATCACGAGCTCGGTTCCTGCCGGAAGCCCGCGGGGACCACGTTTAGAGCGCCTCTCGGATGGTTTCGACGGGGGGGAGAGAGCCCGAGCTGTTCCCACAACGAGTCGGCGGGACGTACACGTGATGGTCGCCGAACGTCATCGACCGGTAGTCCCGCTTTTCGAGCAACCGGCTCTCGGTGCCCGCGACAACGACGGCCGGGAGGGGCATCGCGTTCGGTTCCGTCGTTCGGAAGTGTTCCAGACCACGGAACCACCACTTCGCCGGCCATTCGTACACGTCCGGCCCGATGACTCCTGGGCACCCGGTTTCGATGGCCGCTTCTCGCGCAGCCCGGAACGCTCTGTCTCGCGTGACCGGTCGATCGGGGACGGTCACTCCCTCGATACCGAGCGTCGTAGAGCGGTTCGGGTGTTCCAGTCCCGCGACGGTATCGGGTGTCGCCACAGCGCCCGTCACCACGGCCAAGGTCATTACAGCAAGCACCACCGGGAGAACGACGGATCCGAGCACTCGCCCGCCCCGCGAGTCCGGGGCCGGTAGCTCCGACCGATCCGTCCGCTCTCCTACGGCGCCGTCGAGTGTCCTCACCAGGACCCACAGGTCGGCGACGCCGTAACCCGCGAGTAGTACGATGGGCGTGAACAGAAGGACGATACTCCACCAGGACTGGTCGCCGATGATCGACAGGACGAGCGAGACGAACCCGGCCCACGCGAGGAAGAGCCACCGGAACCACTCCCGTTCTTCCCGGAGAACGGTTCCCAGGGAGCCGACGACTGCGAGCGAGAAGACTACCGGTGTGCCCGCGACGACCCACTCCAGATAGTACGTGACCGACCCGGCCCCCCTTCGACCAGCCGACAGCCAGTAGACGAGTCCGCCGGCGAACTCCGCGACGCTGGTCTCGGGCTTCGGCGGCCACCCCCCGTAGAAGAAGACGATGATCGAGACGAATCCGAGAACGACGAGCAGTAGATGTCTGGGAGGAAGAAACTTCGCGAACGCGCTGCGTACCGAGCCACCGTATCGGGCATGGATACCGATCACGCCGAGAACTGACGCGACGAGCGGGGGGAAGATCAGGAACGCGACCTCTTTCGAGGCGAACGCGAACCCGGCCATCGCCCCGAGACCGGCCGCCCAAACGCGGTCACCCGTCCTGTAATAGCGAGCGTAACAGCCGGTCGCCAACAGCACGAACGTCGCCAGTATAGCGTCGTTCCTGTAAAACCGGGCGGTCAACACCACGTATGGATGCAGTGCCAGTACGAGCGCGGAGAACACGAGCGCCGGACGGGGGAGTTCGTCACGGAGGAAGTACAGCGCGGGGAACGTGCCAAGGGAAACCGCTGCGACCGCGGTTCGTCCGACCGTGATGTTGTCCCCGAGAACTCCCATGAAGACTGCCGACAGGTAGTACAGGAACGGGCCGTGTCTCCACGGCTCGTAGGCGAATTCGCCGCTCGTAAGGAACTTCCAGGAGTAGTATCCGTGAACCCCTTCGTCGAAGTGGACTCCCCGGGCGTCGAGAAGGAGAAAACGGATAGACGCCGCCAACCCCAGGACGACCAGTACGGAACCGATCCTCGCGACCGTCGCGACCGGTCGTTCGTCCGCGATCCTGGAAAGCATCGTCGGAGAGTGTATTCCGTGAGGGGGGCGAAGGGACCGGGTATGCGAAAGCGTTCGGATCGGGCAGGGGGGTGACAGGTACCGGTCGTCCCTCTCGGTGTTCTGTTCCCGGTCGGCGTCCGCTCCGCGAGTCCCACGGGCGGCCGCGGAGTCGGTCCGTGCTCGGCTCCTGGACAGCAGCGTCACTCGTCCCTTCGGGCGCGGATCGGTCTCACGATCTCGACGCTATGAATCGGGGCAGGAGGGGAGCCGATGGCCGATCGACTGTCGAGACCGTAGCGGACCGCGCGTCCGGCGTACGGTCCGTCCGTACCGCTCGACTGCCACCGCTCTCCGATCGAACGGAGCGAGACAACTACGCGCCAGGTATTCGTCGCGCCCCTCTGACGGAAACACGGGATCGCGAAGCCCGTCCTCTCGAGACCGTCCGCTACCCGGTATCAGGCTCCGACGCTTATCGCCCGCTCGACGACGTCCTCGCTGTACATCTCGGCGAGTTCCTCGTGCTGGTCCGGCCGGTGCTCGTAGACGTCCTGGAACAGAGCGATGGGCGTCTGTGCGGCCTGGTAGGTCGCCTCGTCCCACATCCGGTCCCTGCTGACCTCGACCTCGACGCCGTCGATGACGACCGTCGCCGACTGGGTCATCGCGATGGCGCCCCGCCCGGC
>JBEPXB010000245.1:0-5211 GCA_041642135.1 Halobacteriales archaeon
GGGAGGTCCTCGAGTTCGCGGAACAGCAGGGCGACCAGCGCCACCCCGACGGCGAACAGCCCCACGGCGATCGCGACGGCCGCGAGCACGTAGTCGACGGGGAGTCCGAGTACCGTCTCGCGGGCGAACAGTCCCGGACGGATCGGTGCGGGGAGCCGCTGGAGGGTGGCGTCGAACCGCCCGGCGAACGCCCCCGTGCCGACGTAGTAGACGAGCCCACCGGCGACGACGAAGGCGCCGGCGAGGAGGTTCCAGCGGTCGCGGGCGAGCGACCGGACGCCGATCTGTTCGCTCGAGACCCGGGCGGTGACGACGAACCGCGCGAGCGAGAGCGACAGACCGTAGAGAAAGAGGAGAGGGATCGCCCACATGATCTGCGTGAACGGGTCCGGCGGGGAGAAGAGGGCACCGAAAGCGAAGATGCCGACGACGGCGTACTTCCACTTGTCCCGGAACGTCTCGTAGGGGACGATCTCGGCGTAGGCCAGCCCGGACATCACGAGCGGCAACTGCGCGGCGAGCCCGAACGAGATGGTCAGGAGGAAGATGAACTGCGCCCAGAGGACGATGCTGTAGGTGGGCTCGAACCCCGCCTGGACGGCGTTCGAGGCCAGGAAGTTCAGCATCAGGGGGAAAAAGAGGAGGTAGGCGTAGGCGGCGCCGCCGAGCAGCAGGAGGACGCTCACGAGCGCGAGGACGGCGATCTTCCACCGCTCGAGGTCCACCCGGTCGGGGATCCAGAGGTCGCGCTCGCGGAGGCCGTCCCTGGCGTAGTAGAGCAGGAACGGCAGCGAGACGAGGGCACCGATGACGAGGCCGATCTTCACCTGGAGGAGGATGACGTCGAACGGCGTGACCGCCACGACCTGGATGTTCGGGTTGGTGTGGAGGTCGGTCTGCATCCGGTTCCAGACGAACGCCCGGAGCCCCCAGATGGTGAGCATCAGCCCGACAACGAACACCAGGAACACCTTCTGGAGGTGGCTCTGGGCGGCCGAGAGCATCGCCCCCAGCGTCTCCCGGCCGCTGTCGACGGTCCGGACGACGTCCTCGTCGATGGCGCCAGACACGAACGCCGGTAGGGTGTAGTTCCCTATCAATCTCTTGCTTCGGCGCGTCGCCAGCGAACTCCCGGGACCGGACGGCGAGTGCTGTCGTGAACACCGCCGAGGGAGGTCACGGGGGTGCCACCGAGTCGGCCCACGGGGCCGGCGGGCGCGGGCACGTTCCCGAGACAAGAAGAAGGCTTACAAGCGCATGGGACCCACCCGAGAACGATGGGAGACGAGGTGCCCGACGAGGGGGCGAACGACGCGCCCGACGAGGAGCCCCCGGCCCGCGCCGAGGGCGACCCCACCGACGAACCGGCGGGCACCGAGACCGACGCGGACGCGGGGGACGGGGATCCCGGAGGAGCGGAGGGGGGACCGGGGGCCGACCCGGACACGAGCGAGGAAACCGACGACGCCGGCGGGGCCGACGATACCGACCCCGCGGGCCTCCCCGATTCCGGCTCCGGGGATTCCGAAGAGGGCGACCCCGCCGAATACAGCCCGGTGCTGTCGTCGTTCGGTGGGGTCTCCGGGGACGACGACGGCGGCGAAGACGAGGGGGCCGACGCCGACGGTGCCGGGGATACCGAAGCCGACGATAGCGGAGGTGAAGCCGACGAGGGCGGCGCCGGCGACAGCGACGACAGCGACGACGATGGCGGGATACCCGATGACTACGACCCGTTCCAGCCGTCGGTGGACCTGGACCGCGACGCCCACCAGTACCCCAGCCCGGCGGACGACGCGGGGGAGTCGGACGACGCGGCCGACGACGCGAGCGAGGACGGTTCGGACGACGGCGCGGACTCGCTCGATGCCGACGCGGAGTCAGACCCCGAAGCGGTGACCGAGGAGTGGACTGCCGACGAGGCGGTGCCCCAGGCGGACACCGGGGAGACCTCGGCGGCGAAGTCCGACGGTGGCTACGCCGACGGGACCGGCACGACCTCGGTCGGCGAGTACGAGACGCCGACGGAGGACGAGGGGCTCTTCGAGGGCCCCCCGGACGACCAGGAGATGCCGCTGGCGGACCACATCGAGGAGATGGTCCGCCGGCTCGGTGTCGTCGTGGTGGTGATGGCGGTCGTCTCGGGGATCGTCTTCCCGTTCGGCGAGCGGATCATCAACTTCCTCTGGTACAGCGTGCTGGTGTCGGACCCGGTGCCACAGCCGCGGATCTACCACCCGCTCGCGCTCATCCTCGCGCGGCTGAAGGTGGCGACCCTCGCGGGGTTCATCATCGCGCTCCCCGTGTTCGTCTACGAGTCCTACCAGTTCATGAAGCCGGGACTCTACCCCCACGAGCGGCGCTACTACCTCGCGAGCGTCCCCACCAGTCTCGTGCTCGCCACCGTCGGCGTCCTGTTCGCGTACGCCCTCGTCCTGCCGGCGCTGTTCACCTACTTCCTCTACTACTCCGACGAGGTGACCGTCATCGCGTTCGGGCTGACCGAGACGTTCGACCTGATGGTCCTCATGCTCGGCGGGTTCGCGTTCATCTTCCAGATCCCGCTGTTCGTGATGCTCGCCATCATGATGGGGCTGACGACCCGCCAGTGGATGGCCGACCGGCGCCTCTACTTCTGGGGGGCGTTCCTCGGCCTGGCGTTCCTGTTCAGCCCGGACCCGACCGGGATGGCGCCGATCATCGTCGCCGCGACGATGGTCGCACTGTTCGAGGGTACCCTGCTGTTACTCAAGTGGACCAAGCGCGGCCGCCGGCGGGTTCCCGGGGACTGAACCGGCGCTCGGGCGGGTCGTCCGGTCCGACTCGGAGTGGGACACCGGACGAGAGGAACCGTCTTGTTCCGGTGCCTCCAACCCCGGGTCGATGACGCGCGTCCTGGTCGTCCGACACGGGGAGACGGACTGGAACCTGCACGGCCGGATGCAGGGGTGGGCACCCGTCCCGCTGAACGGCACGGGCAGGGAGCAGGCCGACGCCGTCGGCCGCTACCTCGCCCGCGAGTACGACATCGACCGGGTCGTCTCCTCGGACCTCCACCGGACCCGCGAGACCACCGAACGCGTCACCGCGCACGTGGACGCGCCCGTGGCGTACGACCGGGCGTGGCGCGAGCGGCACATCGGCGTCTACCAGGGGCTCGAGTACGAGGACGTCGTCGAGCGGTTCCCGGAGTTCGCCATCGGCGAGACGGGGTTCGAGGCCGCCGACCAGGTGCCCGAGTCGGGCGAGTCGCTGCTGGACGTCCGCGATCGCGTAGTCGAGGCGTGGGGTACGCTCCTCGACGGCGGGGCGGGATCGATCGCGGACGACGAGTTGGGGACGACACTGCTCGTGACCCACGGCGGGCCGATCAACCTCCTGCTGGGCCACCTCAAGGGGATGGACGCCCGGCCGTCGCTACGCGAGCACTCCCAGTCCAACTGCGCGGTCAACGAGCTCCGGGTCGACGGGGGCGGCGTCGAGGTGGTCAGCGAGAACGTCACCGAGTGGGAGGACTGATACGGTCGTGCGTAGTCTTTTACCGGCGCTAACCGACCCCGTCCGGGTGATCGCCGGTACATCGTTACGCACGACCGTATGAGACTGAGCGCCACGGTCGTCCATCGCGGACGCGTCCGGAGTCGGGCCGAGTTCGCTCTCGTCTCTCTTCGCATCGGCGTCGCGACCGAACTGGGGGTGTCCGCGAACTCCACATATAAACGGCCGCGGGAACGGGTTCGGGCGCCCCCTCAGGACCCGGGAACCGGTCTCCCCCTTTTCCGGTCGCACCCCACAAGCGACGGGTGTGAGGTGACGACCGGATGGAGGACCAGCACACGAGACGGACGTTCCTGACCGCGACGGGCGCGACGGCGCTCGGCATCGCACTCGCCGGCTGTGCGGGCACGCAGGCGAGTTCCGACGCGGGGACCCCCACAGACCGGGCCGGCACCCCGACCCCCGAGGAGACCGGTTCGGGGGGGTCGAGCGGCGACTGGACCGAGGTATCGACCGTCGAGATGACCGACGGGCTGAAGTTCGCCCCGAAACGGATCCAGGTCTCCGCGGGGACCGAAGTGACATGGAAGAACGTCGGGAGCATCGGCCACACTGTCACGGCCTACGAGGACGAGATCCCCGACGGGGCGGCGTACTTCGCCTCCGGCGGGTTCGATTCCCAGGAGGCCGCGAAGGACGGCTACTCCAGCGGGCAGGAGGGGAACGTCCCGAAGGGCGAGTCCTACACGCACACGTTCGAGACGACGGGCACGTACGAGTACTACTGCATCCCCCACGAGATGAACGGAATGGTCGGGACGGTAAAGGTGGTGTAGCGTATGACCCTCGGCGGCCGAACCCGCCGGTGTCGGCGCGGATGCACGGATCCCGGGTATCCGGGAAGAGACGCCCACGAACGGCCGACGGGCGAAGCGACGGTGCGACGATACCGGGCCGGGCGCTCCGCGGCACGACCGGCGGCAGGGGCCCGCCACGACCGCGACACGCGAGGGTTGCAGCCATCGGGTGCCGTCTCGCGCCGGACGGTACTGACGGCGGGTGGCGCGGCCCTGGCCGCGGGACTCGCGGGCTGTGCGGGGAGCCAGCAGTCCTCCGACCCGCCGGACCCCGTGGCGCTGTCGACCGCTGCCCAGTGTGACGTCTGCGGCATGGTCGTCGGGGACCACCCCGGCCCGAACGGCGAGATGTTCTACCGGGAGGAGCGCCCGGCGACCCACGACAATCCGGCGCGGTTCGACTCGCTCCGCGGCTGTCTGTTCCCCTACTACTTCGAGCACGAGCGGCTCGGCTGGGAGGCGGTCGCGGTGTACGTGACCGACTACTCGACCGTCGACTACACCCTCTCGAGCGAGGGCGACCGGACGTTCGTCTCCTCGCACACCGGCGCCGGGTCGTTCACCGACGCCCGGGCGGCGTCGTACGTCGTCGGGAGCGGCGTCCACGGCGCGATGGGCGAGGACTTCGTTCCTTTCTCCGCGCGTGCCGACGCCGAGGCGTTCGCGACCGACCACGGCGGCGAGGTGCTCGGCTTCGACGACGTCTCGCCCGAGACCCTCGAGCGGTAGTGTCCCCGGCTCACCCCGCCGGTCGATGCGGTCGCCGTTCCCCTCTGCAGTGATATACCCGGACGTACCCACCCGTCGAACGGACCGAACCGCACTCTGCCCCCCGGTCGGGGGACGGTCTGCGTCT
>JBEPXB010000246.1:0-5200 GCA_041642135.1 Halobacteriales archaeon
TGACGACTGGTGCCTCCCACCTAACGGTTCTGGCCGTGACGGAAAAGGTGGAGGGGCTGCCGGAGGGTGTGGCATCCTGCGGGGTCTGGGGATCAGGGCGACGCTGGATGGGCTATGCCCTTACTCCGGCGGCAGCAGCACGCCGTCGATGACGTGGATGATGCCGTTCGACGCCTCGATGTCCGTGGCGACGATGTCGGCCTGGTCGCCGTTCAGATCCGTCCCGTCGACGTCGATCAAAGCGCCGTTCAGCGTGGGCACTTCGTCCGAGGTGGTGACGGACTCCGCGTCCCGACGACCCGGTGTCACGTGGTACGTGAGGACGTTCAGGAGGAACTCGTCGTCGACCTCGTCGACGTTGTCCACGGTGATCCCCGCGTCGTTGAACGCCTCGTCCGTCGGCGCGAACACTGTCAGCTGTCGGTTGCCGCTCAGGGCGTCGACGAGTCCGGCCTCCTGCACGGCAGCCACTAGAACATCGAACCCGTCTGCCGCAACGGCGACATCGACGATCGTGTCGCCCTCGCTCGGCGGGCCCCTGCCGTCCGGGCTCGCACTGGCGATGCCGGCTCCACCGACGAGTGCCGCGGTTCCAGCGCCGATGCCCTTCAGTACCGTCCGTCGACTGCTGCTGTCGAACGACATGCAAGCGAACTAACGGCTGGAGTGGACAAGAACGATTTCCCAACGGAGACCCAAATCTTCGATAGTCTTGCCGGTTTCGGGCGTATCTGGGCCGCTACACCAGTTCCTCGGCGACCGTCTCGGCGTCGAGCAGCGCCGGGTCGACGATGTGTCCCGCCTGACCTCGCGCGAACTCCGGGAGCGAATCGCGGGCGTAGACCACCACCCGGACGTCGGGGTTGAGGTCCTTCGCCACGGGGATGGAGGTGGCGAGTCCCGCGTCCGTGATCACCAGGAGGTCCGCGTCGTGGATGCCCGCCTCCTCGAGGTCGGGGCGTGCGGCCGTCCCGGCCGCGTACGCGACGTCGACACCCTGCGATTCCAGTGCGTCTCCGAGGCCGTCCCCGTCGGGGCCGGCGATGACTGCCTTCATGATTGTCGGTCCTGCGTCGGGCGGCGACCGGCCGCCCACCGTTCCGCGCTGTGCCTCGCCCGCCGGTCCCGGCGGGCGGTCCCGTCACTCGTACTCGATGGTCGCCGGCGGCTTGTGGGTGACGTCGTAGACCACGCGGGCGACGTTCTCGTTCGTTCCGGTGATCCGCGACTGGATCCGCTGGAGGACCTCCCACGGGAGCTCCTGTGCCCGTGCGGTCATCCCGTCGCGGGACTCCACGGACCGGACGGCGACGACCCAGCCGTGGACGCGGTTGTCGCCCTTGACGCCCGTGGCCTTCCCGAGCACGGCGGCGAACGCCTGCCACGGGTCGAACTCCTCGAGTTCGTCCTCGACGACGTGGGTGGCGTCCCGTGCTACCTCCACCTTCTCCTCGGTCACCTCGCCGACGATGCGGACCGCGAGGCCCGGGCCGGGGAACGGCATCCGCTCGGAGATGACCTCCTCGAGCCCGAGTTCGCGGGCCACCTCCCGGACCTCGTCCTTGTAGAGGTCCCGGACGGGTTCGACGATCCCCTCGAAGTCGACGGCCTCGGGGAGCCCGCCGACGTTGTGGTGGGACTTGATGTTCCCCTCGCTCTCGATGCGGTCCGGGTAGATGGTCCCCTGGACGAGGTAGTCCGCGTCCACGTCGCGGGCGACCGTCTCGAACTCGCGGATGAACTGCTCGCCGATGACGTGGCGCTTCTCCTCCGGGTCGGTCACGCCCGAGAGCGCCCCGAGGAACCGCTCCTGTGCCTCCACCACGCGGAGCGACTCCATGAACGCGAACGTCTCGCGTATCTGCTCCGTCTCGCCCTTCCGCATCAGGCCGGTATCGACGTAGACGGCGGTGAGGCGGTCGCCGATGGCCTCGTAGGCGAGCGTGGCAGCCACCGACGAGTCGACCCCGCCGGAGAGCGCGATGACGGCGTTCCCGTCGCCGACCTCCTCGCGGACCTCCTCGACGGCGTCCTCGACGAACCGCGCCGCGTCGACCATCAGACTGTCACCTCCTCTTCCTCCTCGGTGGCGTCGTCGCCGACCCCACCAGTCCCCTCGCGCCGCTCGAGGACGGCGTCGAGGAAGCCGACGAACGGCGGGCTCGCCCGACCGGGTCGGGAACGGAACTCGGGGTGGAACTGCGTCCCCAGGAAGTACGGGTGGTCGGGGAGTTCGAGTATCTCCATCCGGTTGCCGGCGGTGCCCGAGAAGACGAGGCCGGCGTCCTCGAACGCCTGGATGTACCGCGGGCTCACCTCGTAGCGGTGGCGGTGGCGCTCGGTACACGTATCGGAGCCGTACAGTTCGTGAGCGAGCGTCCCCGGCTCGATGCGAGTCTCGTGGGCGCCCAGTCGCATCGTCCCGCCCATGTCCTCGACCTCGTACTGCTCGGGGAGGATGTCGATGACCGGGTGGGGGGTGTCGGCGTCGATCTCCGTCGAGTTCGCGCCCTCGTAGCCGAGGACGTTCCGGGCGAACTCGACGACGGCCATCTGGAAGCCCAGACAGAGCCCCAGGAACGGCACGTCGTTCTCCCGGGCGTAGCGGATGGCGTCGACCTTCCCGTCCGTGCCGCGGGCGCCGAACCCGCCGGGCACGACGACGCCGCCGGCTCGCTGGAGGTTGCGCTCGTGGTCGTCGGTCATCTCGTCGGCGTCGACCCAGAGGACGTTCACGTCGACGCCGCGCTCGAGGCCCGCGTGCTTGAGCGCCTCGTGGATGCTGATGTAGGCGTCCTCGAGGGCGTACTTCCCGACCAGGGCGACGTCGACCTCGTCGGTCGTCTCCCTCGTCACGAGCTCCCGCCAGGAGTTGTCCCGTTCGGCGGGCTCGAGCGCCCGTTCGGTCAGATCGAGCCGCTCCATCACGTAGCCGTCGAGCCCCTCCTCCTCGACCATCAGGGGGACGTGGTAGATGTCCTCCACGTCGGGGTTCGAGAACACCGCCTCGTTCGGGACGTCACAGAAGAGGGCGATCTTCTCCTTGGTCTCGGGGTCGAGCCGGTCGTCACACCGGCCCACGAGGACGTCGGGCTGGAGGCCGATCGAGCGGAGCTCCTTCACGCTGTGCTGGGTGGGCTTGGTCTTCTGCTCGCCGTTCTTCGAGTAGGGGACCAGCGTGACGTGGACGAACAGCAGGTCCTCCTCGTCCTGTTCGTGGGAGAACTGGCGGAGCGCCTCGAGGTAGGGCATCCCCTCGATGTCCCCGACGGTCCCCCCCACCTCGACGATGCAGACGTCGTGGCCCTCGGCGGCCTCGCGGATGCGCCGCTTGATGTCGTCGGTGACGTGCGGGATGATCTGGACCGTCTTGCCGAGGTAGTCCCCGGCGCGCTCGTTCTCGATGACCTCCTTGTACACCTTCCCGGTGGTGACGTTGTGGTCGGAGGTCATGTCCACGTTCAGGAACCGCTCGTAGTTCCCCAGGTCGAGGTCGACCTCGCCGCCGTCCTTCAGCACGTAGACCTCCCCGTGCTGGTAGGGGTTCATCGTCCCCGCGTCGACGTTCAGGTAGGGGTCGATCTTCACCGCCGTCACGTCGAACCCGGCGTTGGCGAGCAGTCGCCCGGTCGACGCAGCAGTGATGCCCTTCCCCAGACCGGACATGACCCCGCCGGTGACGAAGACGAACTTGTCACCCAGCGTCGGGTCGTACTCCGTGACGCCCTCTGTCGGCATAACGACCATGTGCGGGACTCCGGGAAAACCGTTTCGAACGGGGGAAAAGTTCGCGTGTGAGTCACACGCAACTTCCGGGAAGATCCCCGACCGGTGCCGTGCTCCCCCGACCTGTGTGCCGGTGGGATTAACACACGTCACCGAATGGGCGGAGCCATGAGCGACGAGGAGTCGGTCGAGGCGACCTCCGACCGCGACGTCGGCATCGTCGGACGCGTTGAGAGACTGCCCGGTCCCGGAACCCAGTGTTCCGGGTAGCCTTTATGCAGTTCTTAGACGTCGATCCGAGCGGTATACGCCATGTCAGAAGATCCACGGGGCTCGTACGCCTTCGACGCGGAGTCCGCCGAACACATCGCGTTTCTCGGGGCGGTCATCACCATCGTGGCCGACGGTACCGCGACCGACGGGGCGCTCACGGTCACCACAATCGACGCACCCCCGGGCTACGAGAACAACCTCCACACCCACCCGCCGAACGAGCTGTTCTACGTCCTCGACGGGGAGATGACGCTGTACGTGGATGGGAACCCGTACCACCTGACCGCCTGCACGGCGGGGTTCGTCCCGTCGAACAGGCCCCACGGGTTCCGCGTCTCCGGAACGGAGCCGCTCTCGGTCCTCGCGGTCTTCGCTCCCGCCGGGATGGCGGACTTCTTCCGGGAGGTCGGAACGCCGGTCGACTCGCGCGATATCCCGGAGTACAGCGGTCCGACGGAGACGGACCTCGGACGGATGGCCGCCGCCAGCCCAAAGTACGATATGCAGCGGCTCGGCCCGCTTCCACCGCCGAACTGAACGTGCGACGGAGCGCGTTGCGCCCGGCCCCTCAAGGTGGGGCCGCCGGGTCTCTGGCGGTGCCGCGGCGAGGACGCGTCGACCGTCCCGCACGGGATCGCCGGAGGTATCGGGGAGCACGAGGGAAGCGAACATCCCGACTCCGCCTGCCTCCCCGCGCCTATAGCCGCTCGGCGAGGAACGCCCCGACGGCATCCCCGACCTTCGCGTCCTGCCCGACGAAGTGGTGGTCCGCGGGCATCGCCACCACCTCGGCGCCCGACTCGCGCGCCCGCTCGACGACCGGCTCCCAGTCGGCGGTCGTGTCCCGCTCGCCGTAGACGACCTGCAGCGGGCAGTCGATCTTCGAGACGGCGGCCACGGCGTCCAGGCCGGCCTCGAGTCGGGCGGCGGGGGCGAGCACCGACGTAGCGGCGGGCGGTGTCCCGTCCTCCGACTCGGCGGCCGCCGCGAGCAGCGCCACCGCGCCGCCGAACGAGTAACCGAACAGTCCGACGCTCCCGTAGCGATCGCGCGCCCACGCGAGCGCGCTCCGGGTGTCGGTCCGCTCGCCCTCGCCCTCGTCCCAGGGGCCGTAGTCGAACCGGAGACACGCGACGCCCCGGTCGCCGAGGGCGTCGCTCACCCCCCGGAGTCGTCGGTCGGTCCGTCGGCCGCCCATTTG
>JBEPXB010000247.1:0-5187 GCA_041642135.1 Halobacteriales archaeon
GGGCTTTCGAGGTGTCTCCGGCCGAAGCAGCAGGGCGTTCACTTACGAAACCGTCCCATGCACGAGACGCCTACCGACGTCGCGAGACGAGCAGCGCGGCCGCCACGAGCGCCACCAGTGCCCCGACGAGGCCGAACCCGGGGCCGTCAGCGCCCGAACCCGGCGAGGTCCCCGGAGCTGTCGTCGCATCGGGCGTCGCGCCGGGACTCGACGTCGGCGAGGGTGTCGTCGTCGGGGTCGGCTCGGGGGTCGCCTCGCCGGTCTGTCCCTCCGGCGTCGGTGTCACCGTCGGCGTCGGCGTTCCGACCGCCGCGAACGCCGCGGAGAGGTTCCGCATCGGCCCGACGACCCGCGGGGCCGGCTGCTGGATCAGATTCGTGTCCACGCGGACGATCCGGTCGTTGCGGTAGGCGGTCGTGGAGTTCCACGGCTCGCCCGACGGGACGGCCGAGTCGCTCGGGACGACGACCACCTCCGGGTCGCGCTCGGCGACCAGCTCGAGGTTGACCTGTCGGTACCCGCTCACGCCGGCCTCGGCGGCCACGTTCCGTCCGCCCGCCGCTTCGACGATCTCGTTCGTGAACGTCCCCTGGCCGGCGGTGAAGTTGAAGAAGTAGTAGAAAACCCGGGGGTTGTACCGCTGGCTCGCGTTCTCGCGGACCTCCTCGACGCTCGTCTCGAACGCCTCGTTGACCGACCGGGCGCGCTCGCACTCGCCCACCAGCCGGCCGTACAGCGACACCTTCTCGGTGATCGCGGCGAGCGAGGAGGGGAAGCCGCTCTTGTAGACGGTGAGCCCGGCGTTCCGGAGCGACTCGACCGTGCTGTTGGGAACGACGTTCGGCGCGACGACGAGGTCGGGCGAGAGCGCGACCACCCGCTCGCGGTTGACCGAGCCGTCCTGGTTCAGCACGCCCGTTTTCTCCTCGGAGCCCTCGAGGTAGGCCGTGTACGGCTGGACGGGCATCCCGACGACGCGGTCCTCGACCCCGAGTTCCCACATCACCTGCGCGGCGGAGGCCTGCAGGACGACGACCCGCTCGGGCTCCTCGCTCACGGTCACCTCGGTCCCCGTCGCGTCCGTCGCGCTCGCCGGGAACGAGCAGTCGGCCTGTACGGCACGGTCGGTCGACGCGGCGGTACCGTCGAGGCTACCGATCGGCGCGGATGGACCGCTACTGTTCGGCGCGGCCCCTACACCCGCCGGAACGGCGGCCAGGAGCACCAGCATCGAGAGGGCGAGCACGCCCGCCCGTGTCGGTTGTCGCATACGACGGGCGGTCGGGCGTATGCAATAAGTATTTACCTAATCCAAACACAGTTGTGCTCCATGCACCGACGGGCACGGACCGTGGCGTGGTCGAGCGGGCTGACAGCGGCGCTCGTCCTCGCCATGCTCGCGTCGGCGACCGTCGGGCCGGTCCGGATCGGGCTCCTCGAGGTCGCCCGGGCGACGCTCAACGCGCTCGCCGTCCCCGCCGGGTTCGAGGGGAGCGGGCTCCGCTGGGTCCACCCGTTCGCGTTCGAGGTCGAGCGGACCCACCAGGTCATCGTGGGGGACCTCCGGCTCCCGCGCATCGCGCTGGGCGCAGTCGTCGGGTTCGCGCTCGCTACGGCGGGGACGGTGATGCAGGGGTTCTTCCGGAACCCGATGGCCGACCCCTCGATCATCGGCGTCTCGACGGGTGCCGCGGTCGGCGCCGTGGCGACCATCGTCTTCCCGCCCGCGGTGCCGTTCTCGCTGCAGTGGGCGGCGTTCGCGGGGGCGCTCCTCGCGGGCTTCGGCGTCTACCTCATCGCCAGCGAGGGCGGCCGGACGCCGGTGGCGACGCTCCTGCTCGCGGGCGTGGCCGTCCAGACGTTCCTCGGGGCGGTCGTCTCGTTCCTCCTGCTCTACGCCGGCGACAGCCTCCAGCGCGCGGTCTACTGGCTGATGGGTCACCTCCACACGAGTTCGTGGCCGAAGGTCTGGACGGTCCTCGCCGTGGCGGTCCCCGCCTACGTCCTCGTCACCGTCCACGCGCGGGACCTGAACGCCCTCCTCCTGGGGGAGGCCGACGCCCACACGCTGGGCGTGGAGGTCGAGCGGACCAAGCGGGTGCTGCTCGCGGCGTCGAGCCTCGCCACCGCCGCCGCCGTCGCCGCCGCCGGCGTCATCGGCTTCGTCGGCCTGGTCGTCCCGCACGTGATGCGCCTGCTCGTCGGTCCCGACCACCGGGTCCTCCTGCCGACCTCGGCGCTCGCGGGCGCGGGGTTCCTCGTCGTCACGGACACCGCCGCCCGGGCCGGCCCCGCCGAACTCCCCGTCGGCATCGTCACCGCGGCGCTCGGCGCGCCGTTCTTCCTCTATCTCCTGCGGGACCGGGAGGTGCACGAACTGTGATACGGATCGAGGACGTCGCCGTCGAACTCGGGGGACGCGAGGTGCTCCGGGACGTGTCGCTCCCCGTACCGACCGCGGAGTTCCTCGGACTCGTCGGGCCGAACGGCGCCGGGAAGACGACGCTCCTGCGGACCGTGAACGGGCTGGTCGACCCGACCCGCGGCCGCGTGGAGGTGGCCGGCGAGCCGGTCGCCGGCCGGTCGGCGCGCGACCTCGCGCGGCGGGTGGCGACGGTCCCCCAGGAGACGACGCTGGGCTTCGATTTCAGCGCCCGGGACGTGGTGGCGATGGGACGGACGCCCCACCAGTCGCGGTTCGCGGGGGCCGAGGAGGCGGACCGCGACGCCGTCGAGCGGGCGCTCGACCGCACGGATACCGTGCACCTCGCCGACCGACCAGTCGGGAAGCTCTCCGGCGGCGAGCGACAGCGCGTCCTCCTCGCCCGGGCCCTGGCCCAGGAGACGCCCGTCCTGCTGCTCGACGAGCCGACCGCCAGCCTCGACATCAACCACCAGGTCGTGACCCTCTCGCTCGTCCGGGAACTCGCGGGCGAGGGACGGACGGCCGTCGCGGCCATCCACGATCTCGACCTCGCGGCCCGGTTCTGCGACCGCCTCGCGCTCGTCGCGGACGGCGAACTGGCCGCCGTCGGGACCCCACGCGAGGTGCTCACCGCCGACCGGCTCGAACGGGCCTACGGCGTCCGGGCGGTCGTGAGCGAGCACCCCGTCACGGGGACGCCGACGGTGACCGCGCTCGGCCACGGTGAAGGGATCCCCGGGGAGGCGTCGGGTCAGGGGACCGAACCCCTACCCTCGGCCGCGGACGACGACTAGCGCCGGGCCAGCGCCTCGCCGAGCGCGGCGCCGACCATCAGCGGGAGGGTCAGCGACAGCGCCACTACGAGCACGAGGGTGAACCACCGGGGACCGCCGGGCGGCCAGAGCCGGGGGAGCACGGCCAGAAGCGTCCCGCGGAAGAGGACGAGCCCGACGGCGAGGCCGACGAGCCCACCGACGACGCGGAAACGGGTTCGCCGGGCGAGTTCCGCGGCGGGCGTCGGGTCCGACCACTCCCGCTCCTCCGGTCCGTCGGGGCCTGCCATCGACGGCCGTTCGTTCCGGATCGGTTTTTCGCTGTCGTTATCGACCGTAGCTTAATCAGCGACCCTCCGGAACGTCCCGGCAATGGTCAACAAGGTCGCGCTAGGTATCCTCGCCGTCATCATCCTGACGGCGATGACGGTCGGCGGCCTCGTGGGGCTCCAGCTGAGCGGCGAAGACGGCTCCGGCGAGGCGACCCCGACACCGGCTCCGACTCCGACGCCCGCTCCCGGGACTCCCGCGGCGAACGGCACCGGGGACGGAGGCGGGGACGGCGGCGCCGCGACGCCCACCCCTACCCCGACTCCCGAAGCGACCCCGACGGCATCGGCTTCCGACTACGACGCGACGCTGATCGAAGCGGAGGTCCGCGCGGTGATCAACGCCGAGCGCGAGGAGCGGGACATGGGATCGCTCGCGCTCGACGAGCAGGTCCGCCGGATGGCCCGCAACCACAGCCGGGCCATGGCCGAACAGGGCTTCATCACCCACGCGGCCGGCGGGTTCTCGACCGCCGACCGGTACGAGGCGTTCGACCTCGATGACCGGTGTCGTATCCCCGATAACTCCAACTCGGGCATTCGCGAGGGCCGGGCGCTCGAGACGATCGACAAGAAGACCGTCGGACAGAACTACACGTTCACGCCGCTCGACGGGACGGCGGACAACCGGACGGTGACGATCAGTAACGAGACGGTCGCGGCACGGGCCGCCGTCGACACCTGGTTCGCCACCGAGGACCAGCGCCGCAAACTCCTCCTCCGGGAGGCCAGCGTGGCGGGTGTCGGCGTCGTCATCACTGACCGGGGCGGGATCTACCTGACGGTCGACCTCTGCTGAGGCCGACCGGTATCGTTATATGCTAGCACGACTCACTTTGTCGGGGAGCGATCGTGCAACCGGACTGGTTCAGAACCGTCGACGAGCGGATACTGCGGTACTTCGAGGCGAACCCGCCGGACTACGTCCCGCTGATGGCGAACCGGCTCAACGTCCACCTCGAGTACGCGGAGCGCCGGGTCGACCTCATGGTCGCCCACGGCCTCCTCGAACCGGTCACGAACGAGCGGATATACACCGCCACCGACGACGGTCGCCGGGTGCTGGAGGCGGTCGACGCGGCGGCCGTCGCCGTCGAGGACTGATACGGTCGTGCGTAACGATTTACCGGCGCTAACCGACCCCGTCCGGTGATCGCCGGTAAAAGACTACGCACGACCGTATGATACGGACGCCCGCCGGCGGCCGTGGTGCGCAAGCGCCGTGCGGCCCGCTCGCGGTGCGGAGCACGGAACGAACCCGACGGAGGACGACAGAAGGGTCGGTGGAGACTGGCGAACGGCGGCTAGCTGTTCCCGCGCGTCGAGCGTGCTTTTCGGATCTCTGCCCCGTCGCGGAGCTTGTCCTCGCAGCGCGGACAGACCCTCACCGAGTCCATCCCGGTCGGCGCGAACACTCGGACGTAGTTTTCGGTGACGAAGGACTCACAGTTCAGACATCTGGGCATGGGCAATACCGTGCAGCCCCCCGGTTTGTACTTTTCCGTACTGCTCGCGTGACTGTCAGTATTCGATGGGATCAGATCGTGAAAGACGTCCCACAATCGTTACAGACCAGCCGGAACCGCCCCTCGTCGGTGAGCGTCGTCGCGTGGCCCGTCTCCTCGCCACACTCCCGGCAGTCGACCATCGACTCGAGCTC
>JBEPXB010000248.1:0-5155 GCA_041642135.1 Halobacteriales archaeon
GAGGGGGATGCGTTCGTCCGGCCTCCGGCTCTGTGGGACACGGAGGGGTGTTCGAACGCTATCGATCGCGCCACGCGAGGGAACCACAGCGGGGTCTTCCGTCCGTCCCCCCGGACGGGCGTCCGGACGGAACGTACCGTTCGTTCGGGCGTCGATGATCGACGACCGTGACGGGCCTCCTCCTCTCCCTCGCGCTCGTGGTCGTCGCCACCCTCGTCATCTGGAAGGGGAGCGAATACTTCGAGCGGGCCGCGGAGCGTCTCAGCAGGCACTACGGCCTGCCCATCGCAGTACACGGGGCCATCGTCGTCGCCGTCGGGTCGAGTTTCCCCGAGTTCAGTTCGATAGTCATCAGTACGGTCCTCCACGGGGACTTCTCCCTGGGTGTGGGTGCCATCGTCGGGAGTGCCATCTTCAACCTGCTCGTCATCCCGGCCCTCTCGGCGCTCTCCAGCGAGACCCTCGAGGCGACCCGCGACATCGTCCACAAGGACGCGCAGTTCTACATCATCAGCGTCCTCGTCCTGTTCATCGTCTTCGCGCTCGGGGCGACCTACGTTCCCGGGGGGACGAACGAGGCCGCGATCCTGACGCCGACGCTGGCGCTCGTCCCGCTCGCCACGTACGGGATCTACGTCTTCCTCCACCAGCAGGACGCCAGCGACCACGTCGCCGACGATCACCGCGACGTGCGCCCGGCCGGGGAGTGGGGAACGCTCGCGGTGGGCCTGCTCGTCATCACCGTCGGCGTCGAGGGGCTCGTCCGCGCCGCCCTCTCGCTCGGAACGATCTTCGACACGCCCAGTTTCCTGTGGGGGCTGACCGTCATCGCCGCCGGAACGAGCCTTCCCGACGCGTTCGTCAGCGTCCGCGCCGCCCGGAACGACGACAGCGTCACCAGCCTCACGAACGTCCTCGGAAGCAACATCTTCAACCTCCTGGTCGCCATCCCGGTCGGCGTCCTCCTGGCGGGATCGGCGACCATCAGCTTCCTCGCGGCGATCCCGACGATGGGGTTCCTCGCGTTCGCGACGCTCGTGTTCATCGTGTTCGCCCGCACTCACCTCGAACTCACCGACCTCGAGGCCTACGGCTTCCTCGGACTGTACGCGCTGTTCCTCCTCTGGATGACGCTCGAGTCGGTCGGCATCATCGAGACCGTCCGGGGTATCTGACGGCCGAACCTACTCCCCGGCGGAGACGACCCCCGCCTCGTGGAGCCGGCGTATCTCCGCGTCGTCGAGGCCCACCTCGCGGAGCACGCTCTCGGTGTGCTCGCCGAGGTCCGGCATCGGCTCGCGCCGGGTGTCAACCCGCCCGAAGTCGACGGGGTGGTCGACGAACTTCAGCGAGCCGTCGCGGTAGGGGATCTCCCGGATGGCATCGAGGTGGTCGGTCTGCGGATGGGCGAGCACCTCGTCGAGCTCGTTCACGTCTCCCCAGGGGATGCCCGCCGCGTCGAGACGGGCGGTCCACGCCTCGCGGGGGCGCTCGGCGAACGCCTCCGCGAGGCGTGCCTCGAGCGCGTCCCGGTTCTCGACCCGGGACTCGTTGTCGGCGAATCGCGGGTCGGTCTCGAGGTCGGGGCGGTCGAGGACGTCCCGGCAGAACGTCTCCCAGTGGGCCGCCGAGAGCACCGCGAAGATCACCTGCTCGCCGTCTGCCGCCTCGTACGGCCCGTACGGGGTGAGCAGGTGGTGGCGGGTCCCCACGCGCTCGGGTATCTCGTCGTTGTACCAGAACTTGAACGGGAAGTAGCCGAGCCAGGACAGGACGCCCCCGAACATCGTCACGTCGAGTTCCTGGCCCTCGCCGGTCCGCTCGCGGTGGAAGAGGGCCGTCATCACCCCGAGCGCGCCGTACATCGCGGCGTTGATGTCACAGATCGAGAGCGGGATCTTCGCCATCGACTCGGGCACGCCGTTCATCGCCATCAGCCCCGTCTCGCCCTGCATGATCATGTCGTAGGCCTTCCGCTCGCTGTAGGGACCCGACCGGCCGTAGCCCGAGATGTGGAGGTAGACGATCCCGGGGTTCACCTCCCGCACCGCCTCGTAGCCGATACCGAGCCGGTCGACGACGCCTGGCGCGGCGTTCTGTGTCACCACGTCGGCCCGTTCGGCCAACTCGAGGAACAGCTCCCGTCCCTCCTCGTGCTTGAGGTCGAGTTCGAGGCTCCGCTTGTTCCGGTCGAGCCAGGCGTGGGCCGCGCTCTCGCCGTGGACGACCGTGTCCCAGTGGCGATTCACGTCGCCCATCCCCGGCCGCTCGACTTTCACGACGTCCGCGCCGAGGTCGCCGAGGAGCCGCGAACAGAACGGCCCCGAGGCGCCGCCCTCGACGGCGAGGACTTTCACCCCCTCCAGGGCGTACTCCATCAGTAACTCCGCGGCAGGCCGAGGACGTGCTCCCCGATGTAGTTCAGTATCATCTCGTCGGAGATCGGAGCGATCCGCGTGAGTCGGGCCTCGCGCCAGAACCGCTCTACGTCGTACTCGACGGCCACCCCGTAGCCGCCGTGGGTCTGGACCGCCCGATCGCAGGCCTCCGAGGCCGCCTCGCGGGCCATGTAGACGGCGACGTTGGCCGCCTCGCCGACGTCCCGGCCCTCCTTGAACGCCCGGGCGGCCTGGTAGGTGATGTTCCGCGCCGAGGTCATCCGCGCGTAGGCGTCCGCGAGTGGGTGCTGGATGGCCTGATTCATGCCTATGGGACGGTCGAACACCTCCCGCTCGTTGGCGTACTCGACGGCGCGGTCGATGGCCGCCCGCGCCAGGCCGACACACTCCGCCGCGATGACCACCCGCTCCTCGTTCAGCCCGTCCATCACCTGCCGGAATCCTCGTCCTTCCTCGCCGATGAGGTTCGATGCCGGGACCTCGAGGTCCTCGAACCAGACCTCGTAGGACGGGACCGCCGCCCGGATGTTCTTCTCGATCTCCTCGGTCTCGACGGCGCCCTGGGCCTCGGCGTCCTCTAGGTCCACCAGGAACAGCGACATACCGTCGACCTTGCTCTCGACCTCGGATTTCGGGGTGGTGCGGGCGACCAGCACCATGTAATCGGAGGCGTGGTACCGCGAGGTCCAGACCTTCTGCCCGTTGACGACGTATTTGTCTCCCTCGCGTTCGGCGAACGTGGTGATCGAGGTCGAGTCGAAGCCGGCGCCCGGTTCCGTGAGCGAGAAGCACTGGAGGAGCTTCTCGCCGGAGGCGATCTCCGGGAGGACTGTCTCCTTCATCGACTCGGAGCCGTAGTTGAGCACCGACCGGGGGATGAACATCGCCCCGTGGCAGGCCATCGCGCCGTTGAAGCCCGCGCCGGATGCGGTGATCTCCTCTAGGACGATGGCCGCCTCCAGGGGATCGAGCCCCGCACCGCCGTACTCCTCGGGGATCACGGTCCCCAGCCAGCCGTGCTCGCCGAGGGTGCGGACGAACTCCATCGGGTACTCCTTCTTTCGATCCTTCTCGCGCCAGTACTCGTCGTCGAACTCCGAACAGAGGTTCCGTATCTCCGAGCGAATGAGCCGCTGTTCCTCGGTGAACTCTAGCATGGCCGGAGGTGGCGGGAGGCGAGGATAAGCGTTGGGTCGGGCGGACGCGGTCACCGCCGACGTATCTGTGCGCTCCGGCGAATCGAACGACGCTCAGTCGTCGGCCGGCACCGCTCGCCCGGCAGTCACCGGTTCGAGCAGGTCCGCCACCGACACCGATTCGAGGTCGGCGATCCGCTCGCGGAAACCCCGGGCACTCCGCTCGCCCAGGACGGGCTCGGTCAGCGACTCGTACTTCTCGACGACCTCCTCCCAGGGCATCGGGTTCTCGGGCTCGCCGCGGGCGTAGTCGCTCTCGCGGGTGTACGTGCCGTCACCCGTCTCGACGGTCACCTCGACCGCCCACTTCTCGGGGAACGCCTCGGCGACCCACCCGCCCGACTCGACGGTCGTCCGGTCGATGACCCGCTTCACGTCGTCGCTCACGCCACCCTCGATCTCGTCGACGAAGTCGTCGACGGCGGCCGAGCGCCGGGCGAACGCCAGTCCCGCGCCGAACGGCATGCTGAACTGGCCGTCGACGAACGACTCCGGGTAGGTGTTCGTCGGATCGCCGGTCAGACTCACGCCCGCGGCGGGCATGCGGACGCGGACGGCCTCGATCTCGTCCGGCGAGACGTCCTCCGTCTCGGCGATCTCCAGCAGCTGGTCGAGCGCGTTGTGCATGTACCGACAGCAGGGGTAGGGCTTGAGGCCCGTACGCAGGGTCTCCCACTCCTCGCCGAGGCCCGCCGTGGCCAGTTCCGGGTGCGGGTCGTCGGAGTACCCCTGGAGGAACCCCCGGGCGCCTTCGAGAGGTTCGTTCGCGGCTGCGAAGCCCGCTTGCGCGAGCGAGAGCGCCAGCAGCGCCCGGTGGGCGGCCAGCCCGGGATGGGCGCGCTTGTTCCACCCGCCGTTCTCGAGGAACTGCAGCGAGCCGGCTGCCTGACTCCCGTTGATCCCCATCGCGCTCTCGATGACTTCGGCGTCGAGGCCGAGGACGCTCCCCGCCGCGGCCGTCGCGCCGAACGTCCCGCAGGTGGCGGTCATGTGGAATCCCCGGTCGTAGTGGGACTCGGGGTCGACGGCCATCCCGAGCCGGATCGTTACCTCGTAGCCGACGACGACGCCCGTCAGGAGATCCGCGCCGGAGGCGTCGCTCCGCTCGGCCGCCGCGAGCGCCGCGGGGAGGACTGGCGCCCCCGGATGCAGCGACGACGCGCGGTGGGTGTCGTCGTAGTCGAGGCTGTGGGCCATCGCACCGTTGAGGAACGCGGCGTACTCCGGGGCCATCGACTCGCCCGTCGCGAGGACCGTTCCGCCCGAGCCGCTGTCGAGCGCGCGGATCCCCTCGAAGAACGAGGCCGAGGAGTCGGCGCGCGGTTCGGCGCCGACGGCGATACCCGCCGTGTCGAGCAGGAGCCGCTTGGCGTAGTCGACGACCTCGTCGGGGAGGTCGGAGAACTCGAGGTCGGCCGCGAACGCCGCCTGTCTCTCGGTGATCGACATACGATCACACACGGAAGCGGGCTACTTAGCGGTTCGTGGGAACGGGGAGAGCGGATGCCACGATCGGAAGTCGCCGGCGATCGACGGTCGTCGGGTGCCGAACACGGGTTT
>JBEPXB010000249.1:0-5145 GCA_041642135.1 Halobacteriales archaeon
GGGCGGCGAAGCCGCCACGCGCGGCCCCTTTCATAGGGTCGTGCGTAATTCTTTCCCGCCAGACCGCCACAAATCTCTCGAATCAGTCGTCGAATCCATTGGATTCCGAGGCGAGCTGAAAATAGTTCCGCACGACCCTATCAGTCCCACCCGATGTCCCTGCTCGAGTCCGCGCATCCGACGACCACCGAACACAGAGGGGCCAGAGCTAAGTTCCCACACGAACGAAAGAGCGCACATGGGCAAGACCGAGGAGAACACCGAGACCTGCGGTCGGTGTGCGATGAGTTCGGTCGCGGGCGTGATGGAGGAGGAGCACGACCCGTTCGCCGAGGGGGGGATCGAGGTCGACGACCGCGAGCTCCGGGCGGTCTCGCCGGGAGTCTGGCTCGGACGGGTCAAGACCCGGCTCGACGATTGGGCGACCCGCATCACGTACGGTCGGTAACCACCGGGTAACGCACGCGAGTCGGCAACGGCCCGGTGTGCGCTCTGTGACCGAGACGCGACAAGACGTATTACGCTTCGTACCGTAGCCCCGGCAACCGAATGGAAGAGAGCGTCTCGGGATTCAAGGAACGCGGTTCGTGGGCGGAGGTGGTCGAACACGGCGAGCGGGTCACGCGGGCGTTGAAGGACCTGGCGAAGGAGGACCACGAGATCCCCGACGACCCGCTGGTGGAGTGGAACGAGTGGCGTCCGAAAGTCGAGGAGCGCCTCGACGAGGACGTCTCGGAGAAGACCGCCGAGCAGGCCGCCGTCGACGAGGGCGAGGGCGAGCGCGCCGGCAAGGAGCCCAACGAGGACGTCCAGACCGCTGGCGAGAAGCTCACCGAGTCCTACGAGAGCCTCGACGAGCCCGACCGGGCCGTCGAGAAGGCCAGCGAGTCCATCGACTACATCAAACGGGCCGCCGACTCGGCCAGCCGCCGGGCGATCCGGGCCGTCGAGGGCACGGTGTACAAGACGGTGATGACCCAGGTCTCGCCGTACTACTTCGACAACGAACTCGTCAGCGCGAACGTCCGCCGGGCCGGGCGCGACGACTACGTCTTCGAGGTGAACGTCAACGACGACGACCTGAAGATCCACGTCTCGAACAGACTGGCCGACCTCGAACAGTCCGTCGAGCGCTGGCACGTCGACACCGAGAAGGAGGTCGAACACGCGGCCGTCGCCGAGGGCGCCGAGGAGGTCCTCGACGAGAACGGCAACGGCACCGAGGGCCGGTCGCGACCGACGTCGAACTGAGACGCTCGCTGCGCTCGCGTCTCCCGCTGCTCACGGCTCGCTGCGCTCGCCGCTCGCGTCCGGGGCCTCGGTCGCTTCGTTTCCTGCGGCCCCGCGGTTCCGAAACGTGTTTCCCCAAACCACCCCAGAAACCGACCATGGACCCGCGAATCCGCGAACACGCGGAGGTCGTCGTCGACCACTCCGTCGACCTGCAGGAAGGGGACAACGTCGTGGTCGTCGCGCCGTCGGTCGCCGAGGACCTCGTCGTCGCGCTCCACGAACTCGTCGGCGACCGGGGGGCCAACCCGGTCTCGCTCGACAGTTCCTCGCGCGCGTCCCGGGCGTACCTGCGCGCCTCGGACCCCGAGGACTTCGAGCTCCCGAGCCACCAGATGGCGCTCTACGAGGAGATGGACGTCTACATCGCCGTTCGAGCGGGGACGAACGCGACCGAGACCAGCGACGTCGAGTCGGAGGTCATGGCCGCGCGCCAGCGGGCCACCCAGCCGATGCTCGACGAACGACTCGAGAAACGGTGGGTCGGCACCCAGTTCCCGACGCCCGCGCAGGCCCAGCTCGCCGAGATGTCCACCGAGGCCTACGAGAACTTCGTCTGGGACGCCACGATCAAGGACTGGGACGCGGTTCGGGAACACCAGCAGCAGCTGGTCGAGATCCTCGACCCCGCCGACGAGGTCCGGATCGTCTCCGGGGACACGACCGACGTGACGATGTCCATCGCCGGCAACCCCTGCCTGAACGACTACGGCGAGAAGAACCTCCCCGGCGGCGAGGTCTTTACGGCTCCCGTCCCCGACAGCGTCGAGGGCGAGGTGCTGTTCGACAAGCCCGTCTACCAGCAGGGTCGGGAGGTCAACGGCGCACGGCTCGTCTTCGAGGGCGGCGAGGTCGTCGAGCACTCCGCCGAGAAGAACGAGGAGGTCCTGACGAGCATCCTGAACACCGACGAGGGGGCCCGCCGGCTCGGCGAGCTCGGAATCGGTATGAACCGCTCGATCGACCGATTCACCTACAATATGCTGTTCGACGAGAAGATGGGCGACACCGTCCACATGGCGACCGGCCGGGCCTACGAGGACACCGTCGGCGAGGGCAACGAGCGCAACGACTCGGCGACCCACGTCGACATGATCGTCGACATGAGCGAGGACTCGTTCATCGAGGTCGACGGCGAGGTGGTCCAGCGGGACGGGACGTTCGTGTTCGAGGAGTAGGGTGGCCCGAGCGTAGCGAAGGCCACCGATATGCGAGCGGCGACCAGCGGGAGCCGCGAGTACGGTTCGAGGAGTAGGGTGATCCGAACGGCGAGCGGGAGAGTAGCCCGACGCGTCAGTCCTCCTCTATCGTCCCGTCCTCCGACATCATCTGTGCGGCCCTGAAACAGTCCTGGGCGACCTGCTCCAGGGGATAGTCCTCGAAGTGGCGGTGCATCAGGAGCATCTGCATCCCCACCAGGTTCGCGTACGGCGTGTTGGAGTTCGAAGAGCCGACGTGGCTCTGGATGGAGAGTTCGCCGCCGGCGTCGCCGGCCGTCTCGCTCGCCACGAAGACGAAGTCGTCTCCCTCGTCGATCCCCTCGAGCGTCTCTAGCACGTTTCGTTTTGCGTCTTCGAAGCCGGACGACATGACCCGGTCGACGGAGCGAGGCGCAAAGCCCCTTGTGGTACAGCGAGAGCGCTCCTCGCGAAACCCCGATCACCCGAACGGCCCTCGCGCGGGGCCCCGCAATGGACGATCCGACGAGCACGGTGGGATTCGAACCCACGGCCATCGGATCTCTCCCCACGACACGGACGTATCGCGGTTAGAAGTCCGACGCTCTGTCCTAGCTGAGCTACGTGCCCTCGGCCGTTCGTAGCGCCGCCGCGGTCAAAAGCGGTTGGGGTTCGACCTCACTCGAACTCCACCGAGAGACACCGGCCGACGCGGACGTCCCTCGGGTGGGAATGGAAGGGGCCGTGCGCGGGGGCTTCCGTGTCTATTTCGATCGGTTCGTTTTCGGAGCACTCCAGTCGAACTCCAACCCATCATCAAGCCCGAACTCCGTTTAGCCGTGGAACCGGTACAACGAGGTCACGAACGGCAGGCGGTTGAACATCCAGAACGCCACCGGCAGACCGAGAATCGTGAGCGCGAAGAACGTCGCGACGTTCGCCCAGAGGAACGAGAGCCACCATCCGACGAGGACGAAGTAGACCGCCCGGACGAGCAGCGAGCGCTGTCCCCGCACGGAGTCGGGTTCGGTGAGCGACCGCGGTTCGGCGAGCGTGAGTGCGGTCGGGACGAGGTTGATGAGCTTGATACCCAGCGGGATGAGGACCACGGTGACGTTCAGCGCCCACGCGACGTTCACCACGATGGGGGTGAGCCACCAGCCGACGGCGAGGAACCAGAGCGCCCGGACGAGGAGGGATCGCTGTGCCATGGCCCGAGTAGGACGCCGAACGGCAAGGCGGTGTCGGCCGCTACCGGACCCGCGTGTCGACCAGTTCGAACGGGTAGCCGTTGTCCCGCTCGCGCGCGTGCTCGTAGACGACGTGGGCGGCGGCGACGTCCTGTATGGCGAGCCCGGTCGAGTCGAACAGCGTGATCCCGTCGTCGGGTTCGCGTCCCGGTCTATCGCCGCCGACGATCTCCCCGAGTTCGGCGTAGATGTCGTCCTCGTCGAGCACGCCCTGACCCCACGGGACGTTGATCTCCCCGGAGTGGGTCGTCTGGTCCCAGTCGTCGATGACGAGCTTCGCGTCCAGTAGCGTCCGGTCGTCGTGTTCGTGTTTGCCCTTCGCGTCGGCGCCCATCGCGTTGACGTGCGTGTGGTCGCCGAGCGCCGAGCGGGGAACGATCGGCTCCTCGACGGGCGTCACCGTCGAGAGGACGTCACACGCGGCGGCCTCCTCGATGGATCCCGCGCGAACATCGAAGTCGTCCTCGTAGCGCTCGATGAACCGGGCGACGGCCCGCTCGTCGATGTCGGAGACGACGACCTCCTCGATGGGTCGGATCTCGGCGATCCCCTCGAGTTGGGTGTAGGACTGGACGCCGGCGCCGACGATGCCGAGCGAGCGGGCGTCCTCGACCGCGAGGTGGTCGGTTGCGACGGCGGCGGCGGCGCCCGTCCGCAGGCGGGTGAGCGACGTGCCGTCCATGATCGACAGCGGGAACGCGTTCCGCGGGTCGGAGTAGATCATCGTCCCCATCACCGTGGGCAAGTCGAACTCGTCGGGGTTGTCGACGTGGACGTTCACCCACTTGATGCCGGCGGCGTCCCACTCGCCCGCGTCGAGGTAGGCGGGCATCGACCGGAAGTCCCCGTCGTACTGGGGGAGGTCGATGTAGGACTTCGCGGGCATCTGTGCGTCGCCCCGCTCGTAGGCGGCGAACGCGTCCGAGAGTGCGGGAATGAGCTCGGCCATCCTCGCGTTCGCGACGACGTCCGAGGGGTTCAGCATGAGCGTCTCCATATCCGGCAAATGTTGCACCCGGAACTTAGTTAACACTATCTGGCTCCGTGGACCGTGTCCGTCGGAAGTGCTCCCGTGCCCGCGACGGCCGCTTGCGTCCCGACTCGGGTGGCGGCGACAGGACGACCCAGCTGACGGCGAGGCGTTTCAGCCCGTTCGAGATCCGTTCACCGTGTCGACCCACGGTGGACGGGCGGCCCCGCTCGTCCCGACGTCGGCGTGTTCGATCCGTTCGAAAACCGCCACCTGCGCTCCGTCCCGCGTGACGGCCTCGTAGGCCAACTCGTACTCCGTGACGAACCCCCGTTCGTCGACGACTATCCGCAACGCTCCGCGTTCGGGGTCGAGTCCCATCGGGGTGTCCGCCTCGAATAGCGGGCCGGACCGACCGGGTCGTCCCCGTTCCGTCCTCGACGACCCGTTCGGCGAC
>JBEPXB010000250.1:0-5125 GCA_041642135.1 Halobacteriales archaeon
CGACTTTCATATAAATAAACACGACATGGAACGTATCCCACGGCGGGCGCCACACGGCCGTTCGACGGGCCACGGGGCTCGACGGGCGGCGGTGGATCCCCCGGCGCTCGGATCAGTCGTACTCGGTGAGCGCGTCGTCGCCGTGTTCCTCCCGGAGGCGCCGCATCTCCTCGCGGGCCTCGCGGACCCGCGGGGTCGGCTCGGCGTACGCGTCGGCGAACAGGTCCTCCGGGTCGGCCTCGGGGCCGGCCTCGGCGGCGTCGACGGCCTCGGCGACCCGCTCGCGGGCGAGTTCGCCCGCCGCCTCGACGCCCTCGTCGTCGAGGATCCCGCGCTCGCGAAGGTAGGCCTCGAACCGGTCGATCGGGTCGCGCTCGCGCCACTGCTCGACCTCGTCCTCGTCGCGGTAGGCGTCCGGGTCGTCGGCGGTGGTGTGGGCGCCGAAGCGGTACTCGATGGTCTCGAGCAGCGTGGGCCGTGGCCGCTCGCCGTCCGTCGACCGGGCCTTCTCCGCGGCCGCCGACATCGCGACGTACGACGCGAGCGGGTCCATCCCGTCGACCTGGACCCCGTCGAAGCCGTAGGCGTGGGCCTTCACTGCCAGGGTGTCGCTCGCGGTCTGCCGTTCTCGGGGGATCGAGATCGCCCACCCGTTGTTGTGACAGACAAAAACGGCGGGAACGTCGAAGACGCCCGCGAAGTTCAGCCCCTCGTGGAAGTCCCCCTCGGAGGTCGCGCCGTCGCCGAAGTGACAGACCGAGATGGCGTCGTCCCCCTTGAGTTTCTGCGCCCACGCGAACCCCGTGGCATGGGGGATGTGCCCCCCGATGGAGATGTTCAGGGGGAAGACGTTGACGTCCGCGAGCGCCGCGTTGCCCGACTCGTGGCCCGCCCAGTACCGGACGTACTCGTGGGGCAACCCGCGGGCGATCACGGACCCGTGCTCGCGGTACTGGTAGGAGATCCAGTCGTCGGGCGAGAGCGCGTACGTGGTGCCGATCTGTGAGCCCTCCTGGCCCGCCGACGGCGAGTAGGTCCCGATGCGGCCCTGGCGCTGGAGGCTCACCATCCGCTGGTCGAAGTGCCGCGCCGTCCGCATGTCCCGGTAGATCCCCAGGAGCGTCTCCTCGGAGAGGTCGGGTTCGAGGTCGGGCGAGACCACCCGACCGTCGGCGTCGAGCACCCGGACGGTGTCGCCGGGGTCGCGGTCGAAGAGCGAGAGGAGGTCGTCCATACCCGGTGTCCCACGCGCCGGCCATATCAATCCGACCGTCCTGTGGTGGTGTTCGAGTCGGATCGAAGGGGACGATCACCGGACGGGTTTCGCTAGCACTCGTCCGTTCGGTCCCACCCCGTCATACGGTCGTGCGTAATTCTTTGCCGCCTCACGGCCCCTCGTTCCGTCCCACCGGTCTCGAGACACCGATCGTCCTGAAGATCGCTGAAAACGGTTACGCACGACCGTATCAATTCCCCCTGTGAGCTAAACGCACGTCATCAGCGAACAGATCGATCTCCCCGAGAGATGGTAATCGGAGTCCGAGCCCGACGCACACGATTTTGAGCCGGTGGATCGAATCGGAGCACATGACATCACTCGTGGCTCGTTTCCGTGACGTTCCACACGACCGTCCGGTCCTCGCGCTCGCCATTGCCGTCCTGTTCGTCGAGGTCGTCGGCGCTTCCGGGGCCGTCTTCACCGCTCGAGGGCTCGGCACGTGGTACGAAGCCCTTCAGCGACCGGCGCTTGCGCCACCGAACTGGGTGTTCGGCCCCGTCTGGACCGCCCTCTTCGCACTCATCGGGGTCGCACTGTGGCTCGTCTGGCGACGGGCCGACTCGTCACCCCGCGAGGCCCGGATCGGGTTCGGCGTGTTCGCGGTTCACTTCGTCTTCAATCTGGGATGGTCGGCGGTCTTCTTCGGGATCCAGGAGATCGGGTGGGGGCTGGCCGTGATCGGGGGGCTCTGGCTGTTCGTCATTGCGACGATGTGGGCCTTCGACCGCGTCGATCGACGAGCAGCACTCCTCCTCGTGCCGTATCTCCTGTGGGTCTCGTTCGCCGCCTATCTCAACTACCGGTTCTGGGTGTTGAACTAGTCCGGGGCACCCGGCCCACCTCGTACGACGAGACCGGATAGATGTCCTCGTCCACCGTGCCCGGAGACTGGCGGTGTTGCGTGGGTCGAGGACCCCCCACCCGACCGGCACCGTGACCGATACACGCCTCGTATGCAGCACGACCACCGAAACCATCGTCGTCCGGGACGTCAACCGACACCGCCCCTCCATCCGGGTTCCACTCACGCACCCCGCGCTTTCGAATGTCCCCACGACGGGATCCGTCGACCGCCGAGCCACCGTCCGTTCAGGCCCGGCGGACGATGTGGACGTCGTAGTCGGGGTCCTCCGAGACGGGCGAGCCGACGCTGGAGATCGGCGTCGAGACGCGACCGGCGTTCTCCGAGCCGACGAAGACGACCGACGCGTCGACCTCGCGGGCCACCTCGCGGATGGTCCGGGCGACGTCCATCGTGGTCGTCGCCATCTCGCCGGCGTCGCTCGGTCGCTCCCGCCTGAACGCCGCGTCCGGGGCGACCTCGCGGGCGGCCGCCTCGAGCTCCTCGGCGATCGCGTCCGGGTCGTACGGCTCGTCCTCCCCGACCCAGCCGCGCTCGCGGGCGAACCGCTCGTCGTCGGCGAGGACCGACAGCACCACGAGGGGCTCGTCGGTCAGTTCCGAGAACTCCGCCGCCCGGCGGAGCGCCGCGATCGCCAGCTCCGACCCGTCGAACGGGACCAGTAGGACCATACCGCCGGTAGGTCGCCCCGGGGTATAACTCCCGCCGACGGGCGGTCGAACCTCCCCGCGCCGGAACCCCCACGCTCATGTGCCGACCGTCCGGGGCTGGTGGCATGACCCCCGACCCGATCCCGACGGACGCCTACTACGACGTGACGCGGGTCACGGAGGTGGCCGTCTCCCCCGACGGCGACCGGGTGGCGTTCCTGGCCACCGACCCGGAACCGGAGGAGCACAGCCACCGGACCTCGCTGTTCGTCGCGCCGACCGACGGCTCGCGCGAGCCACACCGGCTCACCCGCGCGTCCGACGCCGGGTCGCCCGCGTGGAGTCCCGACGGGAGTCGGCTCGCGTTCGTCGCCGCCCGCGAGGAGGACGTCGAACTGAGCGTCGAGCGGGGCTCGGCGGAACTGGACGACGGGTCGCCGGACGAGAGTGACGGGTCCGGCGCGAGCGAGGGCGGGGACGACGAGGACGGGAACGACGAAGGAGGGGACGAGGACGAGGGTCCCATCGGCGAGGGTCCCCGCTCGCACGTCTGGCTGTTCGACCTCGAGATGGGCGGGGACGCGAGGCAGGTGACGACGGACGAGTCGTTCCCGGAGGGGGTGAGCGGGTTCGACTGGGGGCCGGCCGGCGACCGGCTCGTCGTGGCCGCGCGGGACCCCACCGAGGAGCAGCGGGAGTATCTCCGCTCGCGCCGCGAGGAGGACGGTCCCGTGGTCACGGAACGGCTCCAGCACAAGGGCGACGGAGCCGGCTGGCTCGACGACGTCACCACCTACCTGTTCGTCGTCGACATCCCGACGCGCGAGACCCGCCGGCTCGACGACGCCTACGGCGGCGGCGCCCTGGAGTTCATGACGGGTCTCGACCCGACGTGGGGAAGCGACCGGATCGCGTTCCTCTCGAACCGCACCGACGAACCCGACGACTCCGGCGCGATGGACGTTTACACGGTTCGTCCCGACGGCTCGGGACTGGAGCGCCACACCGACTCGGACGTGATGGCGATGAGCCTCGCCTGGGACGACGCCGGCGACCGGCTGGCGTTCGTCGGGGGCGACCCGGAGGACTGGACGCGGCCGCGGGAGGTCTACCGCCTCGAGGACGGCGAGGTCGACTCGCTGAGCGGGTCGCTCGACCGGACGGTCGCGTACTTCGGCGGGCCGGTCTGGACCGACGGCGAACTCCTCGGGCTGTTCGCCGACGAGGCCCGACACCGGCCCGTCCGTCTCTCGCCCGCCGGCGACGAGCCGGAGTACCTCGCGGATCTGGGACCGTACCACACCGTCGCGCAGTTCGACGCCGACGGCGGGACCGCGGCGTTCCTCGTCACCCACCCCGGGGAGGGGACGGACGTCCGAACGCTTGCCGTCGAGGATCTGCTGTCGGCCCCGGCGGGAGAGTCACGGTCGCTCCTCGACGAGACGACGCGGGTCAGCGAGACGAGCGCCGAGTTCCTCGCCGAACACCCGACGCCCGGGGTTCGCCGGATCACGTTCGAGTCCGACGGGCACGAACTCGACGCGATCGCCTACCTCCCCGAGGACTTCGAGGCGGACGACGACCCGCGGCCGCTCGTCGTCTCCATCCACGGCGGCCCGGTCTCCTACGACCTCCCCGAGTTCCGCTTCGAGTACGCGATGTGGGCCTCGCGGGGCTACGTCGTCGTCTGCCCGAACTACCGCGGCGGGGCGTCCTACGGCCACGAGTTCGCCCGCGAACTCCGCGGGAAGTGGGGGACCGTCGAGGTCGAGGACGTCGTGGCCTGCGCGGAGTCGCTCTGCGAGCGCGGGTGGACCGACCCCGACCGCGTGTTCGGTCGCGGGGTCTCCTACGGCGGCATCGCACAGGGCCATATCGTCACGCAGACGGACCTGTTCGCCGCGGCCGCGCCCGAACACGGCATCTACGACCTCCGCGCCGAGTTCGGCACGAGCGACGCACACACGTCCGTCGAGTCGGAGTTCGGCCTCCCGTGGGAGGACCCCGAGGCGTTCGAGGCGGCCTCCTCCATCACCGGCGTCGACGAGGTGGAGACCCCGCTGCTCGTCATGGCCGGTAGCGAGGACTGGCGGTGTCCGCCCTCGCAGTCCGAACAGCTCTACGTCAGCGTGAAGAAACAGGGGGTCCCCGCGCGGCTGGTGATGTACGACGACCACCACAACGTCAGCGAGCCGGACCGGGCGGTCCACCGGTTCGACCAGCTGGTCGACTGGTACGAGCGCCACGACCCGGCGCTCGAGGGCGAGGACGGGGAGGACTGACCTCCGGTGGCCGGCGACGGGCAGTGCCGTCGGCGCTCGCGTCGAACGGGCG
>JBEPXB010000251.1:0-5097 GCA_041642135.1 Halobacteriales archaeon
CAGCTCCTCGAAGTGCTGGTAGTGGTCGATGAACACCGCGGGCGGCAGGTCGAGGTCGAACCGCTCGGCGACCTCCTTGACGAAGTAGAGCGTCAGCGTCGAGTCCTTCCCCCCGGTCCACATGATGGCGGGGTTGCGGTACTGCTCGAGCCCGACCCGCGTGACCTCGATGGCCTTCTCGATCTTGTGTTCGATGCTCGGGTAGTCCGCTGCCGTCTCGCCCTCGCCGTCGGTGTAGTCGACGTCGAGGTAGTCGGGGAAGTCGTCGCTCATCCTCGTAATAACATGTAATTAGGGGCCGGAAATGTCTTTTCATTCACTCCTCCCCCGATACGGCTTCGTGTGGCGTCTCGAGCCCGCTGAGCCGTGTTATCGAGTGGCGGACGGACGCCGGGACCTTCCGGAGCGGGCCCTCGGGAACGCCGGCTGCGTCGGGGCTCCGTGTCCGCACCCGAGCCGCCCGGAGGACGAACGTTCGGAGGAGGAGCGTCGGGTCGACCGGGACAGGGATGCGTCGGGCTGTTCGGTCGGTTGTTCGGGGAGGAGAGAGGTGGGAAACGGTCAGCCGGAGATGAACTTGTTGTCCCGCCAGTTGACGGTGCTGTTGTCCTTCTCGGTGGGGTCCTCGACGACCTTGAGCTGGGCCTTTCGGTCCTCGCCGTCGACGATGCGGACGGCCTCGAGCTGGTCGTCGACGGCGGCGATGGCCGTCAGCGACCCCTTCTCGGCCGTCCGGGCGAGGTCACAGAGCACCTCGAACATCGGGTACTGGAGCGCCGTGTTCTGGAGGACGGTCTCGCGGTCGCCCTTGAAGCAGGCGTACTCGACGAGCTTCGAGCGCGGACCCTCCTCCTCCTGCTCCTGTTCGCCGAAACTGGTCCACTGGGGGCCGGAGCCGCCGCCGCCACCGCCGCCGAAGCCGTGCTCTGGCTCCGGGGGCTCCTCGACCCACTCGCCGTCCTCGTTCTCGTAGACGCGGTTCTCGGTGACGCTAGCCTTCAACTGGGCCGTCGGCGTGTACTTCGAGATGTTGTCCTCCGCCGCGACGGCGCTCACGATGAGCGTGTTGTTGCGGCGGGTGATGTCCACGTCGGCGATCTCGACCGGGAGGTCGGGATCGTCGAAGTACTCGTAGACGTCTTCGAGAGGCAGTTCGAGTGTCGAGTGGAGTCTGAATACGCGGCTTGTCATGGTTTCCCTGTCCCGGGGGTCGACGCACCCCCCGACGATGGGTGGTCACTCGACTATAGGGGTTCCTCACTTATATCTGCTGTCTTTCCGGTTGACAAACGTTCACAAACCCGCCGCGGCCGCCCCGGGTTTACGCCCACAGTTCCGTCACGGCCCCGCTCCGGCCCCGACTCGCTTCGTGCTCGATCTACCCGTGCCGGTCTACTCCGCGCCGAGGGTCTCGGCGAGTTCGCCGCGCTCCTCTAGCTCCGCGAGGATGTCGCTCCCGCCGACGAACTCCCCGTTCACGTACGTCTGTGGAATGGTTTCCCAGCCGCTGTGGCGCTCCAGCGCCGTCCGGTACTCGTCGAGGGACTCGAGCACGTCGACCGTCTCGAACTCCTCTCTGTGCCCGCCGATCAGCCGGATCGCCCGGTCGGAGAAGCCGCACTGTGGCATCAGCGGCGTCCCCTTCATGAACAGGACCACCTCGTTGTTCTCGATGGCTTCGTCCACCTGCTCGTCGACGGTCTCCTGTTCCAGTCCCGCGTTCGGGTCGAACGTCATGAATCCCCGTAGCGGCGGACGGCGCAAAACGCTTGCGTCGGGAGCCGATGCGAAGACATATCCGCGACAGCGCACCACCGGGAGGTACGGAATGCCGCCGATCCACCCGAACCAGCGGGTCGCCGTCCTGGCCGACTCGCAGAACCTCTACCACACCGCTCACAGCCTCTACTCGCGAAACATCGACTACACCGGCCTCCTCGAGGCGGCCGTCCGCGACCGCGAACTCGTCCGCGCCATCGCGTACGTCATTCGAGCGGACTCGCCCGCCGAGGAGGACTTCTTCGACGCGCTGCGCGACATCGGCTTCGAGACGAAGATAAAGGAGATCAAGACGTTCGGCGACGGCTCGAAGAAGGCCGACTGGGACGTCGGCATCTCGCTCGACGCCGTCACGCTCGCCAGCCACGTCGACACGCTCGTGCTCTGCTCGGGCGACGGGGACTTCTCCCGGCTCTGCTCGCACCTCCGCCACGAGGGAGTCCGGATCGAGGTGTTCTCCTTCGCCGAATCCACGGCGGAGGAGCTCCTCGATGCGGCGGACTCGTTCGTCGACATGAGCGAGAACGCGGACCGCTACCTGCTGTAGTCGACGCCAGTGGCTCGCGGTCGCCGCGGGGAGGGCACGGTCGCCGCGAGGGGTGACCGGGTCCTCTCCCGTCCCGAGCCGTGCTACCCCCACTCGCCGGCCGGGACCCGCAACCCTCAAACGACCCCGGCGGCTACGTCGGGACAAGAATGCAGTTCTGCGACGAGTGCGGCTCGATGATGCACACCGAGGGAGATACGTGGGTCTGTCGGTCCTGCGGCCACGAGACGCTCCGGGACTCGGCGGCGGAGGCGACGACGATGACCACGACCGAGGATCAGGCCGACGGCGGTGTGGTCGACATGTCCGACGTCGACGACGCGGAGATCGGGCCGACGACGAAGGTCCGGTGTATCAACGACGACTGCGACGGCGAGCGCGCCCGCTACGAGATGAAGCAGATCCGCTCGGCCGACGAGTCCGAGACCCGCTTTTTCACCTGCGTCGAGTGCGGCCAGAAGTGGCGCGAGGACGACCACTGACCGGCCGGTCGTCGACCGGCGTCACCTGCAGTCGTCTGACAGGTACCGTCGATTCCCCGGAACCGGCGCTCGACACTGTTACTCGGTAACGCACGACTTCCCCGGCTGCGCGTCGCGCGCACACTACCCACCTGAAGTTCATGTGCCTCGCGCCCCTACGTGCGAGTAGATGAACGAAGACCTACCGGAGTACGAGGTCACGGTCGTCGGGGGCGGTCCCGCGGGGCTGACGACGGCGCTCTACACGACGCGGCTCGGCCACGACACGGCCGTGATAAATCGCGGCGGCGGCCGCGCCGCGATGATGCTCGACACGCACAACGTCATCGGCGTCACCGAGGACGTCTCTGGCAACGAGTTCCTCCAGACAGCGGTCGAACAGGTCAAATCCTACGGCGTCGACTACCACCGCGACTTCGTCACGGGCATCGAACGGACCGACGGCGGGCGGTTCCACGTCTTCGCGGGCGGCGTCGAGGTCGTCTCCGACCGGGTGGTGCTCGCCACCGGCTTCTCGGACGCCCGGCCCGACCCGCCGCTCCCGCGGACGGGGAGAGGACTGCACTGGTGTCTCCACTGCGACGCGTTCATGTTCGTCGACGAGCCGGTGTACGTGATGGGCCACGGCGAGGCCGCCGCCCACGTCGCGATGATCATGCTCAACTTCACGCCCGAGGTCGACCTCCTGCTCCGCGGCGACGACCCAACGTGGAGCGAAGAGACCGACGAACAGCTCCGGGCTCACCCCGTGGACATAGTAGAGGCGGAGATCGACTCGATGGACAAGCGCGAGGACGGCTGGCTCGAGGCGTTCGTCTTCGAGGACGGCACCCGACGCGAGTACCGCGGCGGCTTCCCGATGTACGGTTCGGACTACAACACCGACCTCGCCACCTCGCTCGGGGTGGAACTCACCGACGACGGCAACATCGCCGTCGACGACCACGGCCGCACGAACGTCGATGGCGTCTACGCCGTCGGCGACGTCGTCCCCGGGCACAACCAGATCCCCGTCGCGATGGGCCAGGGCGCGAAGGCCGGCATCGGCATCCACTACGACTCCCGGACGTTCCCGATGGACGTCGAGGAGATCGAGGCCCGCGGCGGCCTCTCCCGCGAGGACGTCCCGGCCATCTCCGAGGACCTGCGCGACCTCGCCGTCGGCCACGAGGGCCACGCGGGCGGGCCGCGGGCCGACGTCGAGGCCGAGGCGGAGACCGAGGCGAACGCCGACGACTAGACAACCACTTTTTACTCGTCGGGTTCGCTCGCTTCGCTCGCGAACCTCTCCTCGTAAAAACGTGGGGAAAAACTGCGCCCTCCACTCGCTTCGCTCGCTCCGGGCGGGTGAGTGTGCTGGTGGTCCTGCACCGCAACAGTCTCGGTTTCGGTGGTACTTCGTGACCTGTAGCGGGAGTCCCCACGTCTCCCGCCAACAGTTAACAGCCACCCCTCCGAGCCCCGCGTATGTCCCTCGACCTCTGTCACCGGAGCGCGACCGACCTCGCCGCCGCCATACGGGCGGGTGACCTCTCGCCGGTCGACCTCGTCCGGGCACACCTCGACCGGATCGCCGCGCTCGGCGAGCGGACGAACGCCTTCGTCACCGTGCTCGTCGACGAGGCGATGGAACGCGCCCGAGAGGCCGAGCGCGCCGTCGAGGCGGGCGAGGAACTGGGACCGCTCCACGGAATCCCGGTCGCCATCAAGGACCTCTCCTTTCGCAAGGCCGGCGTACCCCACACGCGGGGAATGAAACCTCTCGCCGGGAACGTCGCCGAGGAGGACTCGGTGGGCGTCGAGCGGATCGAGGCCGCCGGCGGGATCGTCCTCGGAACGACGAACACTCCCGAGATGGGCCACACGCCGCGGACGTACAACGAACTCGTCGGCCCGACGGGGACGCCGTTCGACCCGTCGTACAACGCTGGTGGATCGTCGGGCGGCTCGGCTGCGGCGCTCGCCGAGGGGCTCTGCCCGCTCGCCACCGGCTCCGACGTCGGCGGGTCGCTCCGGGTGCCGGCCTCGTGCTGTGGCGTCGCGAGCGTCAAACCGACGTTCGGCCTCCTCCCCCGCGAGAACCGTCCGAACGCCTTCGGGGGCCACACCCCGTTCGCCGTCGTCGGACCGATGGCCCGGACCGTCGATGACCTCGGCCTCCTCCTGTCGGTGCTCGCCGGCCGCGACGACCGCGACCCGTTCAGTGTCCCCGCCGAGGGGTCCTACACGGGCGTCGAGGCGGTCGACCCCGCGGATCTGACGCTCGGGTACTCGGCGGACCTGGACCTG
>JBEPXB010000252.1:0-5094 GCA_041642135.1 Halobacteriales archaeon
TCGCGGAACAGCTCGAACACCTCGTCGCCGTAGAGCTTGCGGTTCCACTGGGTCCGCGCGCGACCGTCGCCGTGCTCGCCCGAGACCGACCCCCCGTACTCCACGACGAGGTCCGTCACGCCGTCCGAGATCGCCTCGATCTGCTCCATCCCCTCGAGCGTCTTCGTGTTGACGAGGGGTCGGACGTGGAGACAGCCCGGCCCCGCGTGGGCGTAGAACGAGGCGTACGTGCCGTTCTCCTCGAGGACCTCCTGGAACCCCTGGACGTACTCGGGGAGGTTCTCGGGGGGCACGGCGGTGTCCTCGATGAACGAGATGTGCTTGGCGTCGCTCGTCCGCGAGAGCAGGATGGGGTTGCCGGACTTGCGGAGCTTCCAGAACCGCGCCCGCTCGTCGTCGTCGTGTGCCTCGGCGGCGAACGTCGTTCTGACGGGGTCGTCCGTCTCCACCGCGTCGACGGGCTCGGCCTCCGTCGGGACGTCCGGCGCGCGGTCGGCGAGCAGTCCAGCCACCTTCTCGCGGCCGTCGTCGTCGCTCTCTGCGTAGAACTCGACGAGCAGGACCGCGTCGGTCCCCTGGGGGACGGTGTCACGGACGAGCGGCCCGAACTCGGAGGTGTCGCGGGCGAGGTCCAGCAGCACGTCGTCCATCACCTCGACCGCCGACGGGCCGTGCTCGAGGATGGGGCTCACGTCCTCCATCGCGGTCACCAGGTCCGGGTAGCCGAGCAGGGCGACCGACTTCGTCTCCGGGACCGGTTCGAGCGAGACCGTCGCCTCGGTGACCACCGCGAGGGTCCCCTCGCTCCCGGCGAGCAGGCGGGCGAGGTTCACCCGCGTGGAGCCGTCCTCGTGCTCCTCGCTCGCCTCCTCGACGAGTCGATCGAGGTTGTACCCGGAAACGTTCCGCTTGAGGTCGGGGAACGCCTCGTCGACCGCCTCGCGCTCCTCGTCGACGATGCGGACGACCTCGCGGGCGATGGCGGCCTCGATACCCTCGCCGTCGGCCCGTTCGCGCAGCTCCTCGACGGTCTCCTCACCGAACTCCGTGAGGGTCCCGTCGGCGAGGACGACCTCACAGGACTCGATGTAGGCGTCCGTCTTGCCGTACTTCAGCGAGTGGGACCCGGTGGAGTTGTTGCCGATTGCGCCCCCAACGACGGACTTGTCGCCCCACGCCGGGTCGGGCGCGAACTTCAGGCCGTCGTCGGCCAGCGCGCGGTTCAGGTCGCCCAGCCTGAGCCCGGGCTGTGTGGTCGCGAGCCGCTCCCCGGCGTCGAACTCGACCAGCCCGTCCATGTGTTTGGTGAAGTCGAGGACGACCGCCTCGTTCACCGTCTGTCCGGCCAGGGAGGTCCCCCCGCCGCGGGGGAGCACCGGGATCCCGTGGTCCGAGCAGTACGAGACGGCGCTCGCGACGTCCCCGGTGTCTCGGGGGAAGACGACGCCGATGGGTGTCACCTCGTAGGCCGAGGCGTCGGTCGCGTACATCTGTCGGGTGTAGGTGTCGAAGCGGACCTCCCCGTCGAGCCGCCTGTTCAGCGCGGCCACCAGGTCCGGCCGCTCGACGTCCTCGGAGACGTAGTCGTAGTCGGCCCGCGGGTCGGTCGCGGGGTCCCGCTCGGTGCCCGACCCCGGAGCCGGCCCGCGTCCCTCTGTTGCCATGGCGGCGGTTACGGGGGTCCGGGATTAAAAACCGACTGCCTCCGCGGGCCCGAGCCCCGTCACCGATCCTCCGACGGTTACCCGTCGACGTCGATCACCTCCGCCTCCGGAGCGTTCCGCTTGACGCTCTCTATCCCCTGCCGGCAGTTCTGCCGGCTCGCGTACCCCTCGCCGGAGTCCACGAGGATGTTCCCGTTGTCGTGGACGAGCCGCCACCGGTGCTCGTCCGCCTCGTCGACGTACACCTCGAACTGTGCGCCCATGCCCGGACCTCGTCGGCCCGTCCAATCGACCCTTCCGGGCGGCCGTGCGCGACTCCGACGACACCGGTTCGGGTATATCCCCTCCCGCGTCCTCGTCTCTCGCATGGATGGCGCCGCTCCCGCGACGGACTCCTCGGAGCGCTCCAGGGAGGAGGGGATCCGGTACACTCCGATCCTCCTGGGAGCGCTCGCGACCGTCCTGTTCGCGTTCGTTCCGTTCGCGCCGCTGGGTGGCGGCGCAGTCGCGGGCTACCTCGCCGACGAGGGACGGGGGCTCCGTGTCGGCGCGCTATCCGGCGCGGCCGCCGCCGTCCCCGTCGTCCTGGTGCTGGTCTTCTTCCTGAGCATGACCGCCGTCGTCGCGGGGACGTTCGCCGGCCCCCGCGTGCTGCTGACGCTCGCCGGGGCGGCCGTCGGGGCCACGCTCTACACGGTTGGGTTCTCGACGCTCGGAGGTGCCCTCGGGACGCGGATCCGTGCCGCACTCGTGGCCGCGCCGGGTCCAGACGACCTCTGATGGGACGTGGGTTCCCTCGGTAGCCCGGGCGAGCGCCTCGTTCCGCTCGCCCGGTCCGGAGGGTGAGAGGTTTACGTCTCCCCGGCCTTCGGTGCGGTATGTCCACCACGACCGACGTCACGGCCGGCGGCGCCGACGGCCCGAACACGCTCGTCAACGCCCTCCTCGGTGGCATCGCGGCGGTCGTGCTCGCGTTCCTGCCGTTCTCGACGGTGCTCGGCGGGGCGCTCGCGGGCTACCTCCAGGGAGCGGACACGGGAGAGGGACTGCGGGTCGGCGCGCTCGCGGGGGTCGTGGCCGTCGTCCCGTTCGCCCTGCTGTTCGTCCTGTTCGGCGGGGTGATGCTCGCGTTCGTCCCGTTCGGTATGGGAATGGGGATGGACCCCCGGGTCGGTGTCTTCGGTGCCTTCGGAGTCGTCCTGTTCCTCCTCTTTCTCCTCCTCGGGCTCGTCTACACGGTCGGTCTCGCCGCGCTCGGCGGCGTCCTCGGCGCGTATCTGAACCGGGAACTGGACTGAGCCGGGGCTCTCCGATCGGTCCGCGGGTGGTCGTGCCGCGGGTATATCTCCTCGCGTGACGTGTGGGTACCCATGACCGAGAGCGCGACCACTTCGTCAGTCGAACCGGAGACGGGGCCGAGTCTCCTGATAAACGGCCTCCTGGGCGGCATCGTGGCGGTCCTGGTGGCGTTCCTGCCGTTCTCGACAGTGCTCGGGGGTGCCGTCGCGGGCTACCTCCAGGGTCCCGACCGGCGGGCGTCGATGAAGGCCGGCGCGCTCGCCGGCCTCGTCGCGCTCGTCCCGCTGGTCCTGCTGGCGTTCCTCGTCGCCGGGTTCCTCGTCATCGTCCCCGTTTCTCCAGGCGGGCCCGGGCCCGATCCCCGCCTGTTCCTCACGGTGGCCGGGATCACCATACTCGGTATCCTCGGTATCTACACCGTCGGCGGCGGTGCCCTCGGCGGGTACGTCGGCTCCTACCTCAAGGAGGACCGGCTCCGGACCGTGGCGGCGAGTGCGGACCCGGACGAGGAATAGCCTCCGGCGAGCACTCGGCGGGGGCTCACTCCACGCGCTCGTACGTCACGAACACGAGGTCGCCCTCCCCCTCCCTCGACACTTCGGTCCACTCCTCGCGGGACCACTCGGGGAACCGGGTGTCCCCCTCGGGCGACTCCGGCACCTCGGTGAGTTCGAGTCGGTCGGCGTACGGCAGGAACTGCTCGTAGATCGTCGCCCCGCCGGCGACGTAGATCGTCTCACCACCGGGCGCGTCACTCGCGGCCTCCAGGGCCGCCTCGACGCTCCCTGCCAGTACGACTCCCTCCGGAAGGTCGAGGTCCCGCGTCGAAAGGACGACGTTCGTCCGGTCCGGGAGCGGCCCGTCCAGGTCCGCGACGATGCTCTCGTAGGTCTTCCTGCCGAGGACGACCGGGTGGCCCGTCGTGAGCTCCTTGAACCGCCGGAGGTCGGCCGGGTAGTGCCACGGCATCCCGCCGTCGTCGCCGATGACGCCGTTCTCCGCGACGGCGGCGATCAGGACGACTTCGGTGCCGTCGTCGCCGGCGTGTGCGTCGACGCCCGCGTCGGAGCCGGAACGTTCGCCCGACACGGTCACTCCGCGACGGCGAACCCGATGCCCGGTGCCGCGTCGTAGTCGTGGAGCCGGATGTCGTCGTAGGCGAGTTCGTCGAGCGGCTTGTCCGCCACCTCGATCCGCGGCCGGGACCGTGGCTCTCGCGAGAGCTGGAGGAGGAGTCCGGGAACGTGGTCGTATCCCTCCTCCTCGGCGGGTTCCTCGGGTGTGCTCTCCACCACCCAGTCGCGGACGTCGAGGTACTCCTCGGGGGCCTCGACGGCCTCGAGCCGGCTCGACAGCTCCCGGAGGTTGTCGGCGTACCAGGCGCCGCGACTTCCCTGCCCACAGTAGACGTGCGCGTCGACGACCGTGTGTGCGAACTCGCCGAGCTCGAACCCCGTCCGGTCGGCGACGACGTTCGCGAGGAGCGAGTAGGCGGCGATATTGAAAGGGATCCCGAGCGCGACGTCGCCCGAGCGCTGGGTGAGGTGGACGTTCAGGCGATCGCCCTGGACATTGAGAACGAACGTGTAGTGACACGGCGGCAGCGTCGAGACGGCGGCGTTCGCCGGGTGCCAGGCGTTGACGACCATCCGTCGGGAGTTCGGGTTCTCACCGAGCGTGTCGAGGACGTACCCGATCTGGTCGAAGGTCCGGCGACCGTCCTCCTCGGTCACCCACCGGTTCTCGGCACCTGGCCAGGCCTCCCCCGGCAGGCGGTCGGCGCCCTCCGGGATCGGGTAACGCCGCCAGAACCGCCCGTAGGCGGTGTCGAGGTGGCCCTCCTCGTCGGCCCAGGCGTCCCAGATGCCGGTCTCCTCGCGCAGCTCGCGGATGTGCTCGTCCCCGGAGAGATACCAGAGGAACTCGTGGATCAGCGAGTCCCACCGGAACCCCGAGAGGTCCTTCGTCGTGAGGAGAGGGAACCCCTCGGCGAGGTCGATGCGGTAGTGCTGGCTGAACGCCGCGATCGTGTCGATGCCGGTCCGGTTGGGCTTGTACGTCCCCGTCCGGAGGACCGAGTCGACGAGCGTCTGGTACTGTTGCATGGTGTGAGTCGACGTGTGGTTGCCCG
>JBEPXB010000253.1:0-5087 GCA_041642135.1 Halobacteriales archaeon
CCCGGAGGTGCTGACGCTGGCCGAGGTGGCTCGGCTGGCACACGCTGCCGACGGCAAGCCCGTGAACGTCTACTCGATCCCGATGCCGCTCGCTGGCGTCGGATTGAAGCTCCTCGGCAACGTCCCGGGCGCGCCGATGGGCGCCGACCAGTACCGCTCGCTCAAGTTCGACAACGTCACGACCGACAACGACATCGGCGTGTTCGGGTTCGAGGCGGACGAGCTGAGGACCCTGGCCGACTACCTCGGGGTCGACCCCGCGGCGGCGAGGCCCGGGCGGGCCTGAGCCCGTTCGGCACCCGACGGGCGCCGTCGGGACCCGACGGAGCCGGCACGGTCGACGTGGACGGAGGACCGACTGTGGGTACGGCCGCGAGCGCGCGTGAGGCGTGGATCGCCCGTTTTCAGGCGTTCTGCGGCCCCAGGCGTCCGACGAACGTCCGACGGGCGGGTGACGGGAACGCTGGCTCAACGCCTTACCGAGGCGAAAACTTATCAAGCGCACCGAACCGTGTGTGATTTAGTGACTGGGTAATGAAACTGGCAATGATCGGCTTCGGACAGGCCGGCGGGAAGGTGCTCGACAAGTTCCTCGAGTACGACGAGCGGACCGGCAGTAACATCGTCCGGGCCGCGGTCGCGGTCAACACGGCCAAGGCCGACCTCATGGGGCTGAAACGGGTCCCGGAGGACCAGCGGGTGCTCATCGGCCAGGCACGGGTGAAGGGGCACGGGGTCGGGGCGGACAACGAACTCGGCGCGGAGGTCGCGGAGGAGGACATCGACGAGATCCAGGGGGCGATCGACGGCATCCCGGTCCACGAGGTCGACGCCTTCCTCATCATCGCGGGAATGGGCGGGGGGACCGGCTCGGGCGGCGCACCCGTCCTCGCCAAGCACCTGAAGCGGATCTACACCGAACCGGTGTACGGCATGGGTATCCTTCCCGGGTCGGACGAGGGTGGCATCTACACGCTCAACGCCGCCCGGTCGTTCCAGACGTTCGTCCGCGAGGTCGACAACCTCCTCGTGTTCGACAACGACGCCTGGCGGAAGACGGGCGAGTCGATGGAGTCGGGCTACGGCGCCATCAACGAGGAGATCGTCCGGCGGTTCGGCATCCTCTTCGGCGCGGGGGAGGTCACCCGAGGCGGGGAGGTCGCCGAGTCGGTCGTGGACTCCTCGGAGATCATCAACACCCTCGCGTGCGGTGGCGTCTCGACCGTGGGGTACGCCCGCGAGGAACTCCAGCGGAGCGAGCAGAGCAAGGGACTCCTCTCGCGGTTCACCGGCGGCGGGGGGGAGGAGGAGGTCGATGCCGCCACCACCACGAACCGGGTCACCAGCCTGGTCCGGAAGGCGACGCTCGGCCGACTCACCCTTCCCTGCGAGGTCGGCGGAACCGAGCGGGCGCTGCTCGTGATGTCCGGGCCGCCGAAGTACCTCAACCGCAAGGGGATAGAGCGCGGTCGCAAGTGGCTCGAGGAGCAGACCGGCTCCATGGAGGTCCGGGGCGGGGACTACCCCATCTCCAGTTCGAACTACGTCGCCAGCGTCGTCCTCCTCTCCGGCGTGACCAACGTCCCGCGGATCAAGGAACTCCAGCAGGTCGCCATCGAGGCCCAGGAGAACATCGACGAACTCCGCGACCAAAGCGAAGGGAACTTACGGCGGTTGGTCGAAGACGACGAGGATGAACTGGAGCCGCTGTTCTAGGACGCTCCTCACTCTCGTACTCCTGGTTTCGCTCGCCGCCCCAGCGGCGGCCATCACGGCGAGTTCCTCGAACGTGCCCGACCAGCAGCGCGTCGGCGAGGAGACGCGGGCGACCATCACCCTGGAGGACCTCTACGAGGACGGCTCCAACGAGTGGACGCTCCGGGGTCGGACCCGGCTCACCAACGTCACCTGGACGGTCCGCAAGGTGACGCTGAACGGTGACACCAGCTCGGAGACGTTCACCGGCCGGTCGTTCGCGACGACCGTCTCCTCGGCGAACAACACCGAGCGGGTCGAGGTGGTCGTCCGCGGACGGGCACCTTCGGTGGGACAGTACAGCTACGACCCGCCACAGCGCTTCGAGTTCGCCCGGCTCTCGAAGGCCGTCGGGGACAACGTCAACGTCGTCGACACCTGGGAGGTCCACCACTACACCGACGCGTCCCGGCGGGCCCGGAGCGCCATCGACCAGGCACAGCCCGTCGTGGAGAGCGCGGGGAACCAGCAGGCCCGCGAACAGCTGAACCGCGCGATACAGGCGTACGAGAGCGGCGAGTTCGGCCTCGCCCGCGACCTCGCGAGCGACGCCGAGAGCACCGCCCGGAACGCCCAGCAGTCGAGCCAGTTGATCCGGCTAGTCCTCATCGGCGTGGGCGCCGTGGTCGTCCTCGTGCTGGTCGCCGGCGGCGTGTTCTACCTCCGCTCGCAGTCGGGTCCCGGGGACCCCCTGGGTTGACCCGGATGCGCACCCTCGTCCCGTTCGACGCGTCGACGCCGAAGACGCGACTCGCACCACTGCTCGACGCCGAGGAGCGGCGCACGTTCGCCCGGGCGATGCTCGCGGACGTGCTCGAGACGCTCGAACCCACACGGGCGGATCCGGTCGTGCTTGCGACCGCGCCGGTCCAGTGTCCCGTGCCGGTCGAGGTCGACGACCGGTCGCTCACCGGGGCGGTGAACGACCGCCTCGGCCGCGAGCCGACGGCCGTGGTGATGGCGGACCTCGCGCTGGCGACCCCGGCGAGCGTCGACCGGCTGTTCGCCCCCGCCGCGGGCGTGACACTCGTCCCCGGCCGTGGCGGCGGCACGAACGCGCTGGTCGCGCGCGACCCGGCGTTCCGCGTCGACTACCACGGCGCCTCCTACCGCGACCACCGACGCATCGCCGAGTCCGCAGGCATCTCCATCGCGACGGTCGACTCCTTCCGGCTCTCGACCGACGTCGACGAGCCCGCGGATCTCGTCGAAGTACTGCTCCACGCCCCGGACGGAGCGACGGGTTCGTGGCTCGGGGACCGAGGATTCGAGGTGGTCGTCGAGGGTGCGGACGAGCGGGTCGTAGCACGGCGGACCTGACAGGCGGCCCCGGGCCGCCGTATGCCACCCCGGCCGTATCGCGACCCGTGGAGCCAACGCTTTTGTCCCCCCGTACCGGACCAACTCGCGTGATCTCGGGTGCAGCGGCGTACGGGGTGAAACTGGACATCCGAGAGGCCGACGTGGCGGCCGCGCTGGCGGTCGAACCGGGGGACGTCTCGGCCGCCCCCGAACTCACCTTCGCCAGGAACGTGTTCGTCCCGCTGACGACCGCCTGCCGCTACACCTGTACCTACTGCACCTACTACGACCCGCCGGGGCAGGCGTCGCTGCTCTCGCCCGAGGAGGTCCGCGAGATCGTCGAGCGTGGCGCCGACGCGGGCTGCACGGAGGCGCTGTTCACGTTCGGGGACGACCCGGACGACCGCTACACAGAGGTCCACGACCAGCTCGCCGAGTGGGGCCACGACTCGATCCACAGCTACCTCCGGGAGGCCTGCGAGATCGCGCTCGACGGGGGGCTGCTCCCCCACTCGAACCCGGGCGACCAGACCCGGGAGCAGATGTCGCTCGTGGCGGATCTGAACGCCTCGATGGGCGTGATGCTCGAGACCACTGCGGAGGTGCGGGCCCACGGCGGCCCCCGCGGGAAGTCACCGGGCCAGCGCCTCGCGACGATCCGGACCGCCGGTGAGCTGGGCGTCCCGTTCACGACCGGCATCCTCGTCGGGATCGGTGAGGAGCCCCGCGACCGGGCGATATCGCTCCTGACGATCCGCGAGCTCCACGAGCGCTACGGCCACGTCCAGGAGGTGATCATCCAGCCGGTGTCGCCGAACGAGCGATGGTCGGACCCGAAGCCGGCGCTCGAGACGATGCGCCGGACCACCGCGATGGCGCGGGCGGTCCTCCCCGAGGAGGTCTCGGTCCAGTCCCCACCGAACCTCGCGCCCGTCCGGGAGCTGCTCGACTGCGGCGTCGACGACCTCGGCGGCGTCTCGCCGGTGACCGTCGACCACGTCAACCCCGACTACGAGTGGCCCGCGTTGCGCGAACTCGAGGACATCGCGGCGGGGGCCGGCGTCCCGCTACGCGAGCGGCTCCCGGTCTACGAGCGGTTCCTCGACGACGGGTGCCGGGAGTGGGTGAGCCCCCGGATCCGGGCGGCCATCGACGCCGACGACGACGCCGGCCTCCGCTATCGGTCCGTGCTGGCGGACTGAGCGAACAGGCGACCCATCGCCCTTCCGGGGGCTCGCTCCCTGCGGTCGCTTCGACCCCGCTGCTCGCGGCTCACTACCTTCGCCGTTCGCCCTCCGGGGTCTCGCTCGCTCACGTCGTTCGCTCGCTTCGACCCCGCTGCCCGCGGAACGGTGGGTCGCACACCCGCCTCGGCCGTCCCGCACCACTCGTCAGATCACGGGTGGTCTGGTCCCTCCTTCGTATTTGAACCCTCGTCCGTCCCGTGAGCCGTTGATCGACATCTCGGCCGGCGCGTGCCGGAGATCGGACCCACGGTCACCGGACCGAGCACCCTCCGGGGACCGGTTCGTCGCCGACCACCGGGCTTTTAATTACTCCCTAACGAAATAGGAGGAGTCGTTCACCCCACCCATGGACGGGTGGTCGGACCTCTCGGACGGCGGTGAACGAGCAGACTCACAGATGGACCGGACAGAGGAACCGACCGAGACACCGGAGGACGTTCTAGAACGGGTCAGCGACGGGTTCTTCGCCGTCGACAGCGACTGGCGTGTCACCTACATCAACCGGGCCGGCGAGGAGTTCATCGGCGTGACCGCCGAGGAACTCGTCGGCGAAGTCCTCTGGGAGTCGTTCCCCGGCGCGGTCGGGACGGAGTTCTACGACGCCTACCACCGCGCCGTCGAGTCGGGCGAACCCGCGACCTTCGAGTCCTACTACGAGCCGCTCGAGAGCTGGTTCGAGGTCCGGGCGTTCCCCTCCGAATCGGGGCTCTCGGTCTACTTCCGGGACGTCACCGACCGACGGCGGATGGAGACGGAACTCCGGCGCGAGAAGTCCCTGCTCGA
>JBEPXB010000254.1:0-5074 GCA_041642135.1 Halobacteriales archaeon
GATGGAACCCCGGTCGATGACCGAGAGCGAGAGCGAGAGCGAGAGCGAGCACGACCACATCGAGACCCTCCAGCGGTCGATCGAGCGGCACAACGACCCCGAGCGGCGCGAGGAGTACCTCGAGGACTACAGCGAGGACCTCGCGCTCCACGGCACGGAGGCCGACGGCCTCGAGGAGTTGGAGGCGTTCTATCGGCAGGTCTGGGAGGCGATCCCCGATCTCACCGTCACCATCGAGCGCGCCATCGCCGAGGGCGACGAGGTCGCCGTGCGGTACTCCTGGGAGGGGACCCACGCGGCGACGGGTGAGGCGGTCTCGCTGGAGAGCGGGCTGACGTGGTACCGGTTCGAGGACGGCGAGATCGTCGAACGGTGGGTCGCCTCCGGGACCGGCGGGGCCATCCGGGAGATCATCGAGCCCTGACAGGGGTTATCGTAGCCGACCGGAGGATTCGACCCACAGACACGGGTCGGGCGGCGTGGTCCTCGGACGAGAAAGGACGAGTAACGACGATAACCCCTATGAGCGGACGGGTGCTGGAGGAACCCGCGACGCGAACCTATTTAACCGATTCCGCCACAGTTCCGGGCAGATACAGGCGAGATGGTTCCGAAGGTACTGATGCTCGGCTGGGGGTTCCCCCCGAACGTGACCGGGGGGCTCGACACGGCGATCGCCGAGCTGTTCGAGGTGTTCCGCGCGCGGGACGACGTCGAGATCGAACTGGTGCTCCCGGCGGAGTACGCCCCCGAGGACCGCGAGGGGATCTACGGCGTTCCGACGGGGAAGGGCGACATCGTCACGCGGATCGGCCGTCTTGCCGACGAGTTCGCCGACCGCGCGACCGACGCCGACATCGTCCACACCCACGACTGGTTCGGCTACAGCCCGGGCTCGCGGGTGCAGATGGAGCACGACGTCGAGTGGATCACCACGTTCCACTCGCTCTCCTCGGACCGGAACGTCAACCCGCCCGAGCGCGAGGTCGAGACCGAACAGCGCGTCGCGAACCGCTCGGACCACGTCGTCGCGGTGAGTAAGTTCACCCGCGAGAAGATCAAGCGCGAGTACGGCGTCGACGCGACGGTCATCTACAACGGCTTCTCCTCGGTCGAGCCGACCGGTCGGGACCTGAAGGCCGAGTACGACATCGACGGGAAGATGCTGTTCTTCGTCGGCCGACACACCGACCAGAAGGGCATCTCGCACCTCCTCTACGCGGTCTCGAAGCTCAGGCGCGACGACGTGACGCTCGTCCTCGGCGGGACGGGCCACCTCACCGACCAGCTGAAGCGGTTCGCCGAACTGCTGGGGATCGAGGACCGGGTGATCTTCGCCGGCTACGTCCCACAGGAGGAGCTCGGCGACTACTACGCCAGCGCGGATCTGTTCGTCTCCTCGTCGCTCTCCGAGCCGTTCGGGATCACCATCGTCGAGGCGCTCTCGGTTGGGACGCGCGTGGTCGCCTGCGAGAGCGGGGCCGCCGAACTGCTTCCCGAGGACTGCGTCATCGAGGTCGAACCCGACTCCGACTCCATCGCCGACGGGATCGAGCGCGCACTCCTGATGGACACCCCGCTCGAGTACGAGGTCCGGACCTGGGAGCAGGTCGGCCAGGAGCACGTCGAGTTCTACGAGCGGGTCCTCGAGGAAGCGAGGGCGGAAGCGGCGACGGGGACCGAAGTAGATACGGAGACGGAGACGGAGACGGAGGCAGAGGCGGAATCAGTAGACGAGGACGAAGGGGAGTAACGAGGCGGGGGCGAGGCGACGCCCGGTCGGGTTCGTTCGGGGCCGGCGTTCACCGCAGGAACCGCACGTCGGTCACCGGCTCGGGGTGGACGATGCGGTAGCCGTCGGCGGTCGGCTCCTGGCCCGTCACCGGCGGCGATCCGGCGCTCCGGTAAGGGGTGTCCCCGACACCGCTCCCGGGTTCGTATGGGCTCTCGTAGGGGGTCCGACGGCCGCCGCCCTCCGGCGGCCGCTCGAAGTCCTCCGGGGGGAGGTAGATGTGCTCGCCGCGGGCCGATCTGACGACGACCGCGGTGTCGCGGTCGCCCGAGACGCGGATCTCGGTCCGGCCGTCGGCGATGGTCATGTCGAAGTCGACCGCCTCGGCACCGCTGGCGTCGGCGTCCGCGGGCTCGCTCATACCGACGGGGAGGACGTGTGGCACTTAGCTATTTCCCGCGATCGGCGGGAACTCGGGTGAGCAGGGACGGCCGGAGCGACTCGAACAGGGATGGAGCGCTCAATACTACTATACGTGGTGGATTAGAGCGTCGGGTATGCGGCTGCGAACCGCGCTCAACGACTACAAGCGCGACCGTTCGGACGCCCGGCGGTACCCCGGCGAACGCCGGACGGTCGAGGGTGCCTTCTCCGGTTACGGCGACCGGCTGGTCCACGTCGACCCGTCGGGCAGTCTCCGCGATTTCTCGTCTTCGCTCTCGGGGCTGTACGGTATCGACCGGTCGCGCCTGGGGATCAGGACGGGGTCGCGGACCCACTGGTTCGACGGTCTCGACACCATCCGCCAGCACTACTACCGCGACACGAACCTCGTCGAGACGGAGTACGACGTCGGCGAGTTCACCGTCCACCAGTACGACCTCACGCTCGGACGGGCCCACGTCACGCACGTCGAACTCCGGGGGGAGGTGCCCGCTCGGGCCCACTTCGTGGCGTTCCTGACGCTGGCGCCCGAGGGGCGGGACACCCGCGTCGGGCGGCTGATACACGAGGACGGCGGCCCCGAGGGGAGCAAGGCCGTCGAGGTGTTCCACCACCGCGAACACGACTACGTGACTGCCTCGACCGGCATCGACCGCGTCGAGGCGCAGGTCCCCGAGCGGTTCGAGGAACTGCTCGCCGAGGAACCCGTCGAGTTCCCCCGCGACGCGGCGCTCAACCGCTACGAGGACACCCACCTCTCGGGCGACGTGCTGGTGACAGCACCCTTAGAACGGGTCGGGCGAGCCGCCCGGACGACGCTCGTCACCCAGCTCTCGGACCACGGGGAGATCAGCCGCGAGACCGCGCTCGCGGACCTCCGTGACTGTGCCACGGCCTACCGGACCGCGGACGACCTCCGCGGGGCGGCCCGCGAGTACACCGGCCTCGCCGTCCCGGCGGACGCCCCGCGTGCCGAACTGGTCGAGGCCGACCGCCGCGTCCTCGGGCTGCTCCTGGCCCCGAGCGGTGCGCGGATCACCGCTCCGGAGTTCGACCCGTTCACCGTGAACTCCGGCGGCTACGGCTACACCTGGGTCGGCGAGGACGCCTGGGTGGCAGGGAACCTCCTCGAGGCGGCCGGCGAACTCGGACTCGACGTCGACCGCGAGCTCGTGGCGGCCGCACGGTTCCACTGCGGGACACAGCTCGAGGACGGCACGTGGCCCCATCGGGTCTGGGCGTCCGACGGCTCGATCGCGCCCGGCTGGGCGAACGCGAACGTCGAGAACGCCGATTCGGGGGAGTACCGGGGGGACCTGACCGCCCGGACGGTGACGTTCCTCTCGACGCTGCTCCGCCGGCGACGCGGGGAACTCCCGGACGACCTCGCCGGGGAGGTACGCGGGACGCTCGAGGCGGCCGTCGCCGCGATGGACGACTCGCTCGCCGAGAACGGGCTCCCCGGACCCTGTCTGAACGTCTGGGAGGACGCGATGGGGCAGTTCGCGGGCACGGCGGCGACCTACCTCCGGGCGTACGCGGCGGTCGCCAGGGCGCCCGTCCCGGGAGCGCTGGCGGACGACGCCCGCGAGGGCGCCGAGCGCGTCTACGGCGGGCTCGAGGCGCTCTGGGACGAGACCTTCGGCTTCTACGCCCTCCGGCTGGACGAGGGCGTCCGGGACGCGCGGCTCGACGCGTCGACGTTCGCGCTCGTCGACGCCTTCCGGGAGTACGCCTCGCTCGAGGGGAAGGAGCTCACCGAGACGGACCTGGACCGGCTCGCCGACCACGCGGGCGCGCTCCTCAACGGGCTCTACCGGAACCCGCGGGACAGCCCGGTGGCGGGGCTCGCGCGCTACGAGGGCGACCGCTGGCGGACGGGAGACTCCGGGGGGACCGACGAGCGGGTCTGGTCGCTCCCGACGGCGATGGGCGCGGCCGGCGCGGCCGGCCTCGGCGAACTGCTCGACGGCTACGGCCGGAACGGCGAGGCGTTCTTCGAGCGCGCGCGGAACCTGTACGGGCTGCTCGGTCCGGGCGGATCCCTCTGTACGGACGCGGGCTACCTCGCGGCGGGGGTCTTCGACGACGGCACGCTCGACGGCGCGACACCGCTCGGGCCGGCCCACGCGCTGCGACTCCGGACGACCGCACGGCTCGCGACGCACGACGCGCTCCCGACGGTGGCGACGCCGGCCGGACCCGAGGAGCGCCTGCGCTGGACGACCGGCGAGAAGTTCGGCGTCGGCACCGTCGCCGACCACGGGAGCGAGGACCCCTCGCGCGTGTGGTTCACGCTCACCGAGGGGGCGCTGACCGAACTCCGCTTTCCCCGCGTCGACCTGATGAACCTCCGGACGCTCGACTTCCTCGTCAGGTGTCCCGGGGAGGACTACCTAGTCCGGACCCACGAGGAGACGCGACCCGGTCGGGGGGGCGGGTCCGTCGACCGCCGGGTCGAGCCCGCGGCCGACGACGCCCTCCTGTTCAGGCACGTCGTCACGGAGACCGACGACGGCCACGGCCACGAGTGGACGCTGGAGGTCGAGTACGCCGCCGACCCGACCCACGACGCGGTCGTCGCCGACGTCGCGTTCGAGGCCCACGACGGGAAGACCTACGAGGTGTTCGCGGTCGCCGACACGGCGCCCCGGACCCCGAACGAGCGCGACCGCGGGCTCCGCCTCGGCGAACCGGGCGAACACCACCTCGTCGCCCGGGACGCGAGCGCTTATACCGGCCAGCCCGTCGAGCCGCTGCTCGTCGACGAGAACGGCGACGGCTACTCGGTGGCGGTGGCGCTCGCCGCGACCGACCGCTTCGACTGGGCGACCGTCGGGGTCGCGGGCGGTGATCACCTCGCGGAGGTGTTCTCCGAGGGGCCGCTCCCCGAGCCGC